>JAZONA010000032.1:0-54870 GCA_045654265.1 Faecousia sp. | reverse complement strand
TCATCTTTTCCTCTTTGCTAAACTTTCTGTGTGGTATTCCTTTCTTGCCCATTGTTTCACATCCTTTCCAAATCCATTATACTACGAAAAAGTAGACACCCACACTTTTGTGAGTGTCTACTTTTATTATACAGGTGCACTGCTCATTGAGCAGCTCCGATTTTCCATATTCCCATATCGATTTTCCAGCGGAGAATTCGCATAACCGATTCGTTGATCCGTACCTTGGGAATCCGCCCGGATTTCGCAGCTTCCAAAACTGCCTGATATTGCACTTTGTATTCGGTAGAGCAGAGTAAATCATTGCCTGCCAGCACCGCCAGCACTGCCGCATCACCGGCGCCGTAGCCATCGGTGATGGCCTGCATCACCAGATCGTCGGTGACTACCACGCCGTCAAATCCCATGTCCTGCCGTAGATATGCGTTTACAGCCGGGGAAAGGGTTGCAGGTTTTTCATCATCAATGGCGGTGATGATGGTGTGACTGACCATAATGGCGCCGCAACCGGCATCGATAGCAATTTGGAAAGGCATCAGATCACGGCTCTCCAGTTCTTCCAAAGAACGATTGTCAATGGCAATACCGATGTGGGTGTCGGTGTTGTTGCCGTAGCCGGGGAAGTGCTTCAGTACGCCGCCGACACCGTGACTTTTTAGCTCAGCCAAGGTTTTTGTGGCAAATTCGCCGGTGATTTCCGGGGACTGCCCCAGAGAGCGCTTGTACATAAAGGCATCGGAGTTGGTGGTGATATCGCACACCGGTGCCAGATTCACATTGATGCCCAGAGATGCCAAAAGCTGACCTTTTTCTGCTTCTTCTGCCAAAACCGCCTCCATGCCACCGTTGTCATATAGCTTTCTGGGGGAGGAGAATGGCTTTGCCCTGAATGCTGGATACCGGCTTACCCGATTGACGGTGCCGCCTTCTTCGTCCACAGCGATGAGCATAGGGATTGTCACTGCATCTTGATATTCGGCAATGGTGGCAGTGATGCTGTCTTTAGATTCGTCTTGAAAATCCCGGGCGAATAGAACATAGCCGCCCAAATGATAGTTGGCAGCATCCTCAGCGGCGTTGCGATCGGGGCAGCGGGCCAGGAAAAGCTGACCTACCCGTTCCTCTAAGGTCATGGCGTTCACATATTCCTCCAGAGGATCAATCTCCGTCTCGGGAGGCAAGGTGGGGGTTGTGGTAGGCTCGGTTGTAGGCTCAGTTGTGGGTTCCGAGGTAGGCTCGGTTGTAGGTTCGGTTGTAGGTTCGGTCGTGGGCTCAGTTGTGGGCTCAGCTGTAGGCTTGGTAGCAGGTTGTGTGTTGGGAGCTGTGGTTGTGACAGGGGGGAGCGCCTCAGCGGCACATCCTGCCAAGAGTAAACAGCACAGCACAAATAAAACAATCCGTTTCATAATTTCACCTCCATCACAGTATACCACAAATCGTGCTTGAAGGAAAGACGAAATTCCCTTGTTTCAGCGGAAAAACATATCTATCATTTTTCTGTGGACAAAAGCTGGAAGGAGCAGTAAAATGAAGGTAGCAGTGTGGTTGATCGGCGCAATGGTATTGTTTTGCGGTGTTGGGGTGTATGTAAAGGCTCCTCAGGACCTTCACCCAGAGATTCCCGTTCAAACTGTACTTTACATAGGAAATCGAACTTGGCAAGAGCCTTGGGTAGATACATATTGCCAGGATTCTGAGGCGTTGCCTGCTAAGCTAGCAGAAACAGAGTACCGCTATGTGGTGATAGAACCTCAGGATGCTGATTGCCGGGAATTGCTGGACTTGCTTCAGCGGACGCAGCCCCTGGCGCAAACGATTCTGTTGGGAAATGAAGATTTGCGCATTCTCGCAGGGGAGTACCGCATGGATTATCGTTATTATCAGAAAGACGGGGAAGGAAATGATTTTAGATCATAAACAAGTGCTGTCCATCCTTCCGGATCGGGATGTCTGGGCACATAAAGGGGATTTTGGGCGGATTCTTTTGCTTTGCGGCAGTAGGGGCTATACCGGTGCGGCGGCGTTGGCGGCTATGGGTGCTTTGCGCAGTGGAGCCGGTCTGGTGTATCTTTGCGTGCCGGAGTCCGTTTACGCCATTGAAGCGGTGAAGCTGACAGAAGCGATTGTGCTTCCTATGCCGGATGAAAATGGCATGTACAGCACAGCCGCTGCGGAGGAAGTGGAGAAACTTCTTAACAGAATGGATGCAGTTCTCGTTGGCCCGGGAATGGGGCAGTCCGAGGGAACACTGGCGGTGTTGGAATGCGTTTTAAACCATTTTAATGGGCCGGTGGTTGTGGATGCAGATGGCATAAATCTGCTTTCTCAGCATAAGGATTTACTGCGTGGAAGGACAGCCCCTACGATTTTGACCCCTCACGATGGGGAGTTTATGCGTATCTGGGGCGAACCGGGGCAGGATCGTTCCGCTTCTGCTATGGCTATGTCCAAGGAGTTTGGGTGCATTACGGTGCTGAAAGGCTATGAAACCCGCATTACCGACGGTGAGGAATGCTACCGCAATACCACCGGAAATCCGGGTATGGCTGTGGGCGGCAGTGGCGATGTGCTGGCCGGAATCCTGGTCAGCCTGCTGGGGCAGGGGATCGAGCCTTTGGAGGCCGCCGCTGTTGCCTGCTGGCTTCATGGATCGGCCGGGGATATCTGTGCCCAGAAAATCGGACAGTACGGCATGCTGCCCACAGACCTGCTTCAGGAGCTTCCGCGACTTATGAAATAAGGCGGGAGATTTCTTGAAAAAATGGGTGCCCTTACTACTTATACTGGTGCTATTCACTGGCTGCACGGCAGACCATGGAGAACTTGACCGGGCGATGACCCTGCGAGCGAAGCTGCTTGGTACGTCGGAATGTACTTACGATGCGGTAGTTACCGCAGATTATGGAGACGAAATACATACATTCAGAATGGAGTGTGTGGCATCGGGAAACGGTGATGTGAAGTTCCAGGTTACGCAGCCGGAGAGTATCGCCGGCATCACCGGCACCCTCACCGGCACCGGCGGCAAGCTGACCTTTGATGACAAAGCGCTGGCTTTTGATATGCTTGCGGACGAACAGCTCAGTCCCATCAGTGCGCCGTGGATGTTTCTCAAAACCCTTCGGGGCGGCTATGTGACATCCTGCGGCTCCGACGGTGATGGCATTCGGGTTTCCATTGACGATAGTTACGAAGAAGATGCTCTCCATGTGGATATTTGGCTGGACGCTCAGGATGCCCCCACCCGGGCAGAATTCATCTACGATGACCGGCGAATCATCACCCTTGACATCGAAAACTTCCGGATCTTGTAACATTTTGCCTCACTTTGCATAGGATATTTCGGATGCGTGACCGTATAAATTCCGTAGCGTGTGGGAAAATAGAAACAGCCGCGTTACATAGGAATCCATCCGGTAGCGCAGGTAATGATTCTATCGGAGTGTGAGGGAAATGGATAGCTCGGTGAAACGAGGGGATATATTTTACGCAGATCTGTCGCCGGTGGTGGGAAGTGAACAAGGTGGCACCCGACCGGTGCTGATCGTGCAGAATGATACCGGTAACAAGCATTCTCCTACTGTGATTGCGGCGGCTATCACCAGCCAGACCGGCAAGGCTCGTCTGCCTACCCACATCAACATTGCCGGGGGAAGCGTTGGGCTGACCAAGGACTCGGTGATTTTGCTCGAGCAAATCAGAACCATTGATAAGCGCCGTCTGCGGGAGCATATGGGTCGCTTGGACGATGACCATATGCACTTAGTAGACGATGCCATCGCCGTCAGCTTTGGATTGAATAGATAGCATAAATCCCTCCCGGGAGCGTAAGCTTGTCCGGGAGGGATCGTATTTGAAAAGCTATGATGTTTATTTGGGTCGGGATGCAGTAGGGAAGGCCCGGGTGGAAAAGAAGGGACTTTATTATTGCTTTGAATGTCGATGCACCTTGGGAAGTGACGTGATATATCGGGTGATGGTGCATTGGGGCTCCCGGCAGGAGAGTTTAGGGATTTTGGCACCGGCGGGGAAAGAATTTGCTCTGTACAAGAAGCTTCCGGCAAAGCTGTTTGGAGAAGGGGAGCCGGAATTTCGGGTGCTGCCCAAGCGGCAACCGGTGCCGGATAATTTCTATCCCGTGTATCCGGAAGAGCCATTTTCCTACATAGCAAGGCTGCAAAATGCCTTTTTGCAAACAAAAAACGGTCAGGTGGGGATCGGAGTCAAGGATCCGTAAAGGATGAAGTCGCCTTCGGCATATTTCTTGTCTACCAATTCGTTGAATTGTTTGCGTTCCAGAGGATCCATTTTGCTTTGGAATAACTCGCTGGTGAGAAGTAAATAGGTAACCGAAGTGAAGTCGCCATAGTATTGATAATCGTACAGCAAAATGGAAATCGCCTCTGGGCGTGTGGCCAGCTCCTGAGCATAAACATTATAGTCTACCAAACCAAAGGATGCAGAATTTATGGAATTACTCAGAATACTGCTATATTTTAGATAGTGTAACAGCTCGTCTGCCGTCATGCTGGCTGGATCCGGACTTGGATGGATGGGAATGACAGACTGGATCGGCATGAAACGGAATTCTTTGTTAGCGTAGTTCGCGGTGACTTCTAGTTGAAAGTCGGATTCTGCAAACCCGGCGACGATACAGCCAACAACCCGATAGTTGTCATCGTAATAGTAGTGCAGATAGGTTGTATCGCTGTTATCGATGGTAATGGTGGGGTAATCGGAATCTGTGAAATGATATTTCTTATTAAAAATCAGCTCAACAAAGAAGTTTGCCTTTTCGTTAAAAGTAACGTTACTGGGAACAAGCTCCCAGCGGTTCTTACCATTATTGTAAAAGTTGCGAATAAGAGAATCTGTGGGTCCTGTAGTACCTTTGCGGTGGGTGAGGGGATCCGAGTGATGGACGATATCAACAATCAAAGGATCCAGAATCATTTTAGGTTTCTTAACAGTTGTTTGTTCGACTGACTGTTCTGTTGATTGTGTGGTTGGTTGCCCTGTGGTTGTTGGCTGTGTCGATACTGTGACTTTCGGAGAAGCTTTTTTTGTGATTGTAAAAACGGGGATAAGCAACGCAGCGGTAAGCACAAGGGACACCGCAACTGGGACGAGCTTGCGAATATGGCCGGCGGAGGAATCTCCGTCGGCCTTTTTCTCAGGTTTTTCGCAGGGCATAGTGGCATCCGTCGTCCAAATACTGCCATTGCAGGTGATGTTCAGATCCAGTCCCACTGGGCAATGGTCAGAGCCCATCACATCCGGGTGGATGGTGGCGTCGTGGATGTTGTCTGCCAGTCGGTCGGACACCACAAAGTAGTCGATCCGCCAGCCTGCGTTGTTCTTTCTGGCGTTGAACATATAGCTCCACCAGCTATACGCACCGGTGACATCGGGGTACAGATGCCGGAAAGAGTCGGTGAAGCCTCGATCCAAAAGGGCAGAGAAGGCCCCACGCTCTTCGTCGGAGAAGCCTGCATTGCCACGGTTGGCGGAAGGATTCTTTAAATCGACCTCCTTGTGGGCCACATTCAGGTCGCCACAATAGATCACAGGCTTCTTAGCATCCAAACCGGCCAGATATTCCTGCAACGCCTCTTCCCAACGGAGCCGATGGTCGATGCGAGCCAGCTCCCGCTGAGCGTTTGGGGTATAACAGCAGACCAGATAGAATTCCTCGTATTCCAATGTAATCAGTCTGCCTTCGGTATCCAATTCCTCTACGCCCACGCCGTAAGTCACAGACAGGGGTGTGTGCTTGGTGAAAATGGCGGTGCCGGAATAGCCCTTTTTCTCGGCATAGCACCAGTACTGCTCATAGCCGGGCAGGTCAAGATCAATCTGACCTTCCTGAAGCTTGGTTTCCTGCAGGCAGAAAAAGTCTGCGTTCATGCTGTGAAAGGTGTCCAGAAAACCTTTATTGACGCAAGCCCGAAGGCCATTCACATTCCAAGATACAAATTTCATAACGCCCTCCTTAGGGAATCGCTGTGGGTTCCTCACTGTCTACCTCAATATCAAAGGCGGGGAATTCCACCAAAAATTTGGTGCCCATGCCGGGGGTGCTGGTAACTTGAATTTGCCCCTGATTCCGCTCGACAATGTTGCGTACAATGGCAAGACCCAGACCGCTACCACCGGAAGCCCGGGAACGGGCCTTATCCACCCGGTAGAAGCGCTCGAAAATATGACTCAGGGCATCCTCCGGGATGCCGATACCGGTATCCTCCACCAGCAAGATGCCAAATTCCTCGTTGCGGTCAAGGGTAATGGTTACTTTGCCGCCCTCTGCATTGTATTTAATGCCGTTTTCTACCAGGTTGAAGGCAATTTGGTACAGATCATCCTCTCGAATCAGAACCGGAGGATCCGATTCAACTTGGATGTTGATTTGCACGTTTTTGTCCTTCGCCAAAGGCTCCAACATATGGCAGGCCCGGAGAATCACCGGGGACATGCGGATGATCTCGTTGGAATGATCCGGTTCTGCAGACTCGCCACGGGTCAGATCCAGGAGCTTTTCAGACATGCGGTTTAAGCGGTCTGCTTCGCTTCCAATGTCGCCAACAAATTCCCGGATGGTTTGCTCATCCATTTCGTTTTGCAGGATGGAGTCGGACAGCAGCTTGATGGTAGCCAAAGGCGTCTTGAGCTCGTGGGAAGCATCAGAAACAAACTGCCGGCGCTTGTTTTCGGAGATCTGCAGTCTGCTTGTCAGATCGTTGACCTCGTCTGCAAGAAAACTCAACTCGTCTTTGCCCGGCAGGTGCAGCCGATGGTCGTAGTCACCGTTGCGCAGTATGCGCATAGAGTTGGCGATTTTGCTCAGGCGAAGAGAAAAAACGCCGGAGAAAATCAAGGAAAAGAAAATAACGATGATTTCCAAAACCAACGTGAGGGTCAGGACGATCCGCTGCTGAGATGCAATTAGTTCGCCCTGCTGGGTGTCATATTCCATCACGTACACACAGCCGGAGATGATGCCGTCGGACAGAATCGGTGTGGCGGCTTCGGAGCGCATGGTGCCGTCGTGATACTGCCACTCAAATACGTCGTTCCCGTCAATGGCGGTGGGAATCCGATCCCCAAGTACCTTTGCAGGAAGCGCTTCCGATTTGGAATCGTACAGCACCTGGGCATTCTGATCGGTAACGATCATCCGGGTGACCTTCAGGGAACTGAGCTGTTTGGCGACGGTTTCCACGCCTGTAGCATTGATCACTTCCAAACGACCCACTTCCGATGCGGCTAACTGCGCCTTTTCCAGCATTGTATTTTTCTTGCTTTCATAGTGCAGCCGCTGATTGGCCTTGGAGCAGTAAATATTCAAAAAAGCCAGCGCCAGAAATGTGATCAGCACGTAGATCATGGCGTACCGAAATTGGGTCTGGCCATAGCGCTGAAATTTTGGCTTATTGTTTTCGGAAGTAATAACCAACGCCCCACTTCGTCATAATGTACTGAGGATCAGCCGGGTTTTCCTCCAGCTTTTCCCGCAATCGGCGGATATGAACATCCAAAGTGCGGATGTCGCTGCGATAATCGTATGCCCAAATGCTGTCCAGCAACGATTCCCGGGAATAGACCCGGTTGGCATTGCGCATGAGAAATTCGATTACGTCAAATTCCTTGGCGGTCAGATCCACCATAATTCCCGAACGGTAGGCATTCCGGGCATCGAGATCCAGCGAAATGTTGCCGATGGTCAGTAAATTGGACTGCTTTTGCTGTGTGCCTGCACGGCGTAACAGTGCCCGAATGCGGGCCTTTAGCTCCAAAATATTGAATGGTTTTGTTAAATAATCATCCGCCCCGGAGTCAAAGCCCATGAGCTTGTCCATGTCCTCTGCCTTGGCGGTGAGGAGGATGTTGGGCACATTGGAAAATTCCCGAATTTTGGCGCATGCACTCAGACCGTCCATGTTGGGCATCATCACGTCCAGAATGATTAGACTTACCTCGGGATCTTTGGCAAGGGCAACTGCTTCTACTCCGTCGGCGCCGGTAATGACCTCATAGCCTTCGCTTTGCAAATTAAAACGGATGCCCTTGACCAGCAGGGCTTCGTCGTCAACAACCAGAATCTTCATGGCTAGCCTCCTACACAGTGATGTCGTCCCAAATGGCATTCAGACGCTTGTCGCCAATGCCACTGACATTGCCAAGGTCAGCGATGCTGACAAATGGACCATTTTCGTTGCGGTAGTCAATGATCCGCTGAGCCAGAACAGGCCCAATGCCTTCCAGAGTTTGTAATTCCTCAAGCGTTGCTGTGTTGATGTTGATGATACCGAGGACTGTGGGGTCAGGGGCGGATTCCGTGCTCGGGACGGTGGATTCCATGATTTGCGGTTTGGTGGTGGTAGTAGCTGTGGAAGGAATAATTTGACTATCCTCGGGAACAGAGGACATGTGAATCTCATCGTTTCTTATGTTCCGTCCCAGAAAGAAACCGGCAGTCAGGGATGCAAACACCAAGGTCAACGCCAACAGCCATTGCATTGCTTTTTTCATTTGAGGGAACCTCCTGCATTGACAAGCGGATAAAAGCTGATATAATGATTTAGTACCATTATACACGACTTTTTTCTGCCGGACAAGACCGGTTGATAGATATTGAGGTAGAATTATGAAAAAATTCCGCAGATTTTGTCTGCTGTTGCTGATTTGCGCGTTGCTTGTGCCGCTGTGCGTGCCTGCGCGAGCTGCCGAGGGTGGTCAAACCGCCGAAAAAGGCTGTAAGACCCTGGATGCTAACTTGCCACTGAAGCAGGACGAACAGCTTCTGGAAACGGCTAAGTCCGTGATTCTATATGAGTTGGACAGCCGGACGCTGGTGTACGCATGGAATGCAGATGAGCAATTGGATCCTTCCGGCATGAATAAGATCATGACCGCCCTTTTGGCTTTAGAGAAGGCAGATCCCTCCACAATTGTGACGGTGACCCGCTCCGCTTTGGATACGGTACCTATTGGCTCCATGTCTGCCAATCTGAAAAACGGCGAGCAGATCACACTTCTGGATCTGCTGTACTGCATGATGGTTGGCTCTGCCAACGATGCAGCGGCGGTGATCGCTGAGCATATCAGCGGCAGTCAGGAAGCTTTTGTTGCCCTGATGAATCAGCGGGCTAAGGAGTTGGGCTGTTCCAACACGAATTTTCTCAACGCAAATGGTTTGAGTGCGGAAGGACAGTATTCCACCGCACGGGACTTGGCGAAAATCACCGAAGAAGCCCTGAAAAATGAGCTGTTTACCCAACTTTTCTGCACGGAAATGTACACGGTTCCTGTCACCAACAAATCCGAGGAGCGGAAGGTGCTGACTACCAATTACATGATGAGTACAGAAACCATCAGAACACAGCTTGATGAGAGAGTCACCGGTGGTAAGACTGGCGCTTTGACGACTACCGACCGAAGCCTCATTGCCACGGCGCAGGTGGAGGGGATTCGTTATTTGTCTGTGGTCATGAGCGCTCAGGGTGAGCTGTCGGATAAAGGTTCGGTCGTCAGATTCGGTAGCTTTGAAGAAACCCGAGTGTTGCTGGATCACGGCTTTGATGGCTATGTGAAGCGTGAACTGTTTGCTAGTGGCCAGTCTATGGCCAGATTTGAGGTTGATGGCTATGGTATTGCCGTAGGCCCAGTCGCAGCTGTCAGCGCCATGCTTCCGGCAGACGCGCTGGAATCGGAGGTCAGCTACCGCACTTCCAGCAACAAGGGCGTGACTATGCCCGTTGGAAAAGGCCAGGTGATGGGACGAATGGAGGTCTGGTTCCGCTCCATGTGTGTAGCGGAATGTGATCTTGTTTCCCTTCATCAACTGGAGGATCCACAAGGCGTGATCCGTCCGGTGGATCCGGAGCAGGTCAAGGAAAATACGTTCCCTTGGAAAACCGTTATGCTTGTAATCGGTGTTGTGGTGATTAGTTTGGTACTGCTTGCAGTGCTGAGTGTGCTGATCGTTCGACTACTGGGCAATCTGCGTCAAAAGAGCCGCCATAAGAATCGCAGGAGAAATCACCAAAGGAGCCGCAAATGATGTCCGAATGGGAGAAATTAGAGAGAGCTTGTTCTTTATGTACCCAGTGTGGTCTGTGTGAAGGTCGGCATAATGTGGTGTTTGGCGTAGGCAACCGGGAAGCAGATGTTATGTTTATCGGCGAAGGCCCCGGTGAGCAGGAGGATCTGCAGGGGGAGCCCTTCGTAGGCCCTGCAGGCAAGTTGCTTGATGATATGCTATCCATTATCGATCTGGACAGAACGAATTGCTACATTGCCAATATTGTCAAGTGCCGTCCACCCCGTAACCGGGATCCGGAGGATTCCGAGCAGGATGCCTGCATCGGGTATCTTCGCAAGCAAGTGGCATTGGTCAAGCCTAAGATCATTGTCTGTTTGGGGCGTGTGGCTGCAAAGCGAATCATCCGGGAGGATTTCCGGATTACCCGTGAGCGGGGAACGTGGCATCAAAAGGGGGATATATGGATCACAGCTATGTATCATCCTTCCGCACTGCTGCGGGATGTGGATAAGCGACCTGAAACCTTTGTGGATTTGCTTTCTATTCGGGATAAGATCAAGAAAATCGGCGCACAAATATAGTAAAATATCCGGCGTTCATTCGAACGCCGGATAACTGTTTATTGACTATTCCGTAACTGTGCCAACCGGGGTATAGGCAACGACTACGCCTAGATCTTTTAACTTGGAAACGTTGGTCACGCCGGTGGCCAGGACTCGAACTTCCATCAGCTTGCTGCAGGTACTTAGACAATCAACAGAGGTGATCTGAGCATTATTGTCCATATACACCTTGTTCAGGTGGGGGAGCCCCTCCAGCTGTTCCAAAGAGGCCAGCAGATTGTCGGTTCCGTCGATGGCGACAAGATTGCTGTCCTTGGAGAAATCGGGGAGTGCAGTAACCTGATTGTGGGAAAAGTTGAAGTTTTGAAGCTTGGACAGTGTACTGAATGCGGTGATATCTGACACTTCGTTGTAGGATAGATCTAAATCCGTCAGGGCAGTATTGGCAGCCAGTATGCTCACATCTGTAAGCTGATTGTGCGCAGCGATCAAGTGTGTCAAACCAGCGATCTGCTCTGCACCGCCGAGAGAAATCAGGGCATTATTCTGGACATAGATGCGACTTAGCTTCGTGCAACCGGCTAGAGGAGAAATGGATGTGATTGAATTAAAGGAAATGTCCAGCCAACTGAGTTTGGTTAGATCCTTCAGCATAGAAAGATCGGAAACTGCATTGTGGCTCAGGTTCAGGTATTCCAGATCACGCAGCCCTTTGAGAGGTTCCAGATCCCGGATGGCGTTGTTGTTTAAATCCAAATGAACCAGCTTGTTGCATCCTGCAAGTTTTTCAATGGCAGAAATGCCACAGCCTGCAATGGTTAAGTGCTTCAGTTCGGGGAGTTTGCCGATGATTGCCAGATGATCGGTATTCAGATCGGTATTCAGAATCACCAAATCAGAAAGTACAGTGAGCTTGCTCAAGGGCTCATAGGACTCAAAATCCAACTCGGATATGGTCAGCTTTTCCAGAAAACGCAGATGTTCCAGATCATTGAGCGATTTGGTGCCGGCGGGAACTTCCAGTTCGCTGATCTGCCACAGTTCGTTAGAGTAAAGTACATGGTCAGATTCCACCTGGAGGATTTCCCGGATGGCCGCTTCAATAGCCGGATCCTCCAATGTGACTTCTTCTACCACATCAATCACAATATAGCTCAGGGTTAGCAAAGGGCTAACCAGTCCATTGTCGCCGACTACGACAGCTTGAATGGTGTTTTGACCACTGGTAAGCTGAATGGGATGTCTGTAGGCGTTTTTGGCGGAGGGGAAACTGGTGTTGGTACTAACATAGATGCTGCCGCCTTCGGCAATGAGTGGCACATCAATATATTCATTGTAGGAGCCGGGATCCGGATAGCCGATGGGGGGCTTGGGACGCATTTGTTCCAGTTCGGCCTTGATCTCCGGGTCGGAGATGTTATTGAGCATGTTCATAGCGTCCAAGAACTTGGATTGCTCCACATAGGTTTTACACAGAGCAATGTAAAGCTGAGCGCTGCCGCCATCAGCGATGGCGTTGGAGAGGGTATACTCGGCTTTGGTATAGTTGCCTGCTTGCTTGTACTGCTCGGCAAGCTCAATAGCCACGGTTTCATCTTCATCAGACTGGCGGTATGCCCAGTCATAGAAGAATGTGGAAAGACGGCGATTGCCGTTGTCCTCTGCCTTCCGGGCGCAGGAAATCAGAATGTCCTGTGTAAAGCCCCGGTCATATTGAATAAAATACCACACAGCACTGACGATGATTCCAAGCGCCAGCAGGATAGGTACGACAATTTTCAAAACTCTCTTCATGGCTATACTCCATTCGGTAATATCTCATAATAATTATACTCTCTGGGGAAAACGATGTCAAGAAAAGTCGATAAAATCTCCTTGCTAGATTTTGCCACAGTGGCATTCTTTTTTCGTGTTCGGATACAATGTAACTGAGGTGATGTACATGAAGGAGGCTCTGCTGCAGATTTTGCAGGCGGTGGTTTTTGGCGCAGTGGTTCCGGGTCTGATGTTTTCCGTGAATCAGCCGATCAGGGCGCCGATGCAAGAAACAAAACCGCCTGCGAAGCTATCGATTCAGCAGGAAACGCCGACAGCGCAGAAAATCATCATTCCGGTACTAAAAGGTGGAGAAGTGGTGGAAATGGAGCTGGAAAACTATGTTTCCCGGGTGGTTTTGGGGGAAATTTCCACAGGATTCGAGCCAGAAGCTATGAAGGCGCAGGCAGTTGCCACCAGGACTTATACATTGCGCTGTATTGAAAAAGGAAACAAGCATCCACAAGGTGCGGTTTGCACCGATCATAGGTGCTGTCAGGCGTACAAGGAGCCGGAAGCTTATTTGGAGGACGGGGGTACGGAATCGGGATTGGACAAGCTGTATGACGCGGTGGAGCAGACCCGTGGGCAGGTGCTTTACTATGAGGATGCCCTGATCAACGCCACATATTTCGCCAGCTCCGGTGGGCAAACAGAAGATGCAGTGGCGGTTTGGGGAGCGGAATATCCTTATTTGCAGTCGGTGGAAAGTCCCGGTGAGGAGGATTGCGGCTATTTCGGCAATCAGGTTAGCTTTACGTCCAAGGAATTTCAGGACAAGTTTGGGGGGACTCTTGTGGGAAATCCTCAGGATTGGTTCGGTATGGTGACTTATACAGACAGCGGTAGTGTGGAGCTGATTCGCATCGGCGGCAAGCTTTACACCGGCGTGGAGATCCGAAAGCTCCTGGGACTTCGTTCTACGATGTTTTCTGTTGAAATCCATGGCGACAGTATCCGATTTACTACCAACGGTTACGGTCACCGGGTGGGCATGAGTCAATATGGCGCCGATGCCATGGCGGCAAGGGGGAGTACCTATCAGGAAATCCTTGCCCATTATTATCAGGGAACGGAGCTGAAACCCTATCAAGCGGATTGACAAAGTGGAATTTTTCGGTTAAAATACTCCCAAATTCTCAATTTCGGAGGACAAGACGTTGCCGATTCAAATTCCCAATGACCTGCCTGCCACTGAGGTGCTGCAGCAGGAGAATATTTTTGTCATGACCCAGACCAGAGCGGTAAGCCAGGACATCCGTCCGTTGGAGATCGTTCTGCTGAATTTAATGCCCACCAAGATCGCCACGGAAACCCAGTTTTCGCGTCTGCTGGGCAATACGCCCTTGCAGGTGCGGCTGGAGCTGATGCACACCGTGACCCACCGGGCGAAGAATGTTTCTCAGGATCACCTGATCAGCTTTTATAAGAGCTTTGACGAGCTGAAGGATCGGAAGTTCGACGGAATGGTTATCACCGGCGCACCAGTGGAGATGATGGAGTTCGAGGACGTGGACTACTGGGCAGAGCTGGAGCAGATCATGGAGTGGAGCAAGACCAATGTCCACAGCACTCTGCACATCTGCTGGGGCGCTCAGGCCGGTCTATATTACCACTATGGCATTCAAAAGCGTCCGCTCCCGGAGAAGATGTTTGGCGTTTTCGAGCATCAGGCGGATTACAAGCGCTCCATTTTGATGCGCGGCTTTGACGATAAGTTCTGGGTGCCTCATTCCCGGCATACTACCGTTGACCGGGCTGATATTGAGGCGGTGCCGGAGTTGAAGATCCTGGCATCTTCTGAAGAAGCTGGTGTCTATGCGGTGATGAGCAAGGGCGGTCGACAGATTTTTGTCACCGGTCACTCTGAGTATGATCCCCTGACCTTGAAGAGTGAGTATGACCGGGATAAGAATCTGGGTCTGCCCATTAAGCCCCCGGCAAACTATTTCCCCGGCGACGATGATACCAAGGAGCCTATCGTCCGTTGGAGAAGCAGCGCCAATCTGCTGTTCAGCAACTGGCTTAATTACTTCGTCTACCAGACGACCCCTTATGATCTGAAATCTATTGGCAAGGAATAACCACCACCGGCAGAGGATACTCTGCCGGTTTTTTGTAGTTTTATGTTGCAAAACGCATAAAACTATGTTATAATCCATACATTGATTTGTGCAACTGACCCAAGGAGGCGATATTATGAAACTGCAAATCGATGGTAAGTGGATAGAACCTGCTCCCGGGCAGAGCCTGAGGGAAATGGTAGTCCAGCTGGATATGGAGAATGCCCTGCTCTCCCGGCGGCCTCTGGCAGCACGGATCGCCGGCGAGGTGTTTACGCTGAACTATATCCCTCTGCGCCTTAAGGATGCAGCAGGGGAGCAGATCAATACCCGCTCTGCGATGGCTGCCTCCGGAGGCGAGATCTCTTTGGTGAGATATTCTGACCCTGCCGGTAAGGACGCGTATGTGCGTACTGCTCAGTTTGTGATGTTTTTGGCGCTGAGCCGTTTGTGGCCCAAGGCACGGGCGAAGATGAGCTGCACTCTCGGCTCGGGGCTTTTTGTGGCGGTGGATGCGGCGGATTTCTCTGCCGAGGCGCTGAAAAAGCAGATCGCCCAGCTGGTGGAAGCGGATATTCCGTTGCTGCGCCGCCGGGTGCAGACTCAGGATGCGATTAGGTATTTTGAGGAGCATGGTCAGACGGACAAGGCTGATCTGCTCCGTTGGCGCACGCAGCCCTATTTTGACGAGTATACATACGAAGATTTCCGAGACTATTACTATGGCGAAATGATGCCTTCCACCGGGTATCTGTCTACGTGGGATGTTCGGGATGCTCAGGGTGGTTTTATTTTCCTGTTCCCGGATGACCGGGATCCGGACACCGTGGGCGACTATCAGCACATGCCACACTTCTTCAGCGTGTTTACAGAAGGAGAGCGGTGGGGACAGCTGATGGAGTGCCAGACCGTTGCCGACCTGAACCGCTTGGTAGACAGCGGACGAATCCGGGAGTTGATTCGGGTAAACGAGGCGCTGCATGAGAAGCGCTATGCCCAGGTGGCGGATATGGTTTGCCAGCGTGGCGTAAAGGCTGTGATGCTGGCAGGCCCCAGCTCCTCTGGTAAGACCACCTCCGCCAATCGTTTGGCAACTCAGCTCCGTGTCCATGGTAAAAAGCCGGTGCTGATGAGCTTGGATGATTATTATCTGGATCGGGATAAAATCGCTCCCGGACCGGACGGTAAGTTGGATCTGGAGCATATCAATACCATCGATACGGATCTTTTCCGTCAGCAGATCGGTCAGCTTTTGAATGGGGAAGAGGTTGAGTTGCCCAGCTTTAGCTTCAAGAAGGGATGCCGGGAATGGTTGGGTCACCGCCTGCAGCTTCATGCGGATTCCGTGATCATTGTGGAAGGACTTCATGCCCTGAACCCGGTTCTGCAACCGGAGGGTATCGATACGCAGTTGATTTTCCGGCTGTATGTGAGCCCCTTGCTGCCTTTGAATCTGGACGATCACAACCGGATTCCCACCAGTTATCTTCGGCTCCTGCGCCGCACAGTGCGGGATTATGAAACCCGTGGCGCATCGGTGCAGCATACTATGGGTATGTGGGATAGCGTTCGCCGCGGTGAAAAACGGTGGATTTTCCCCTACCAGGAAAACGCCGATGTGATCTTCAACAGCTCCACGCTGTATGAGTTGGCGGTGCTGAAAAAGCATATCTATCCGTTGCTGACTGCCGTTCAACCGGAGGATCCCTGGTACGACGAGGTTCGAGGCGTGGTTAAGATTCTGAACTATGTCCATGAGGCGGACGTGGATGACGAGATCCCGCCCACCAGCCTTGTCCGGGAGTTCATTGGCGGAAATACATTCTATCGGTAATGCAATGCGGCGGCCTGCTTGGTCGCCGCGTTTCAATTTGCGGATATGTGGTTAAAATGCTTGCATAAATGCAGAATCGGTGTTATAATGTTTCCAATCATGAGCATTTTTGCAAGGAGTATGGAATATTGGAGCCGCAATATCGTCTGGAGGGTATCGTAAGAACCCGCAGCGAGGAAATGGAGGACTTTGAAGGCCCTCTGGATGTTATTTTCCTGCTGTTAAGTAAAAATAAAATAGAGATCCAGGACGTGTCGATTACGGCTATTTTGGAGCAGTATTTGGCCTATCTGGAAGAGATGAAGCGGCTGGATATGGAGATCGCCAGTGAGTTTATCACCATGGCATCCCATTTGATGCTGATCAAGACCAAGATGCTGCTGTCGGCTGCAGAGCAGGCGGAGGCTCAGACGGAGCTGGATCTGCTGCGTCAATCCTTGGTGGAACGTCAGCGGAAGGAAGCTATGGAGCAGATTCGCGTGGCTATCAGTGTGCTGGAACCCCGAAATGAGATCGGTCGGTGCCTCTTTACCAAGGAGCCGGAGCCTCTGCGCCGGGATCAAACCTACCGCTACCGCCATGAGCCGGCGGATCTGCTGAAGGCGTTGGACAATATTGCCGAGCGCAACAATCGTGCCCTGCCGCCACCGACGGTGAACTTCATGGGTATCGTGGGCAAGGAACCCTATCCCGTGACCAAGAAGGCCGGTGAGGTGCTTCGCCAGTTGGTTCTGCGGGGCGTGGAGCGGATGAAGAATCTGTTCCGGGGAAATCGTACCCGGTCGGAGGTGGTGGCCACCTTCCTGGCGATTCTGGAACTTTGCAAAACCAATTCCGTTTCCTTGGAGGACGATGTGAACGGTGAAAATCCCAACGTCCGTCTTTTGGATCGTGAAAAACATGTGCAGGAGGTGACCTGATGGAACAAACTGAATTGCAGCGAGCCATTGAGGCCATCCTCTTTGCCGCCGGTGAACGTATTGAGATCTCCCGGCTGGCCATGGCTTTGGAAACCGATGAAAAGGACATTGAAGCGGCGGCAGATGCTCTGGCAGGCACGCTGTCCTACGAGCGCCGTGGTATCCGCATTCTGAAGTTGGACAAGGGGTATCAAATGGTTTCTTCCGGCGAAATGGCTGATTATGTGACCAAGGCGCTGGAAACCAGAAAGCCACCCAAACTGTCCGCTTCTCAGCTGGAAGCGCTGACCATCATTGCCTACTATCAGCCGGCTACCAAGGCGATGGTGGAGCAGATTCGCGGTGTGGACAGCTCCTATTCCGTGGGCGCTTTGCTGAACAAGAAACTTATCGAGGAAGCCGGACGTTTGAATGTGCCCGGTCGTCCCATCCAGTACCGCACTACGCCGGATTTCCTGCGTACCTTCGGTTTGGAATCGCTGGAGGAATTGCCTCCTATTGAGAAAATTAATTTCGGTGAGCCTATTCAGGAGGTCATTCAGGAAGTTATCGAAGAGCCTGCGGCTCAGGAGGAAGCCTGATGTGGTGGCTGTGGGTCATTTTGGGACTGATTTTCGGGCCCATGGTGATCGTGGGACTGATTTTGCTGATCCCCATTGGGCTGGACATTGTATACAATGTGGATGGTTTGGAGGCGTGGTTCTATCTGGGATCTTACCGCACCATGCTGTATCCGGAGCGAAAGGGTAATGCCTTTATCCAGGAAACCGGTAGAAAATTGGTGAATAAGACGACAGAAGTCACCACCAAAGCCATCAAGGCCGTTAAAGAAGAAGGCGGCGGTTTTGACGAGTTTATTCCTCTTTTGAAGATCGTCCTGGGCTTCTTCGGCGACCTTTTCCGCAAAGTGCGACTGAAGCATTTGCAGATGCGGCTGATTCTGGCATCCACCGACCCGTGTAATTTGGCGCTGACCTATGGACGTGCCTGGACGGCGGTGGGCAATCTGATGCCGGTTCTGGAATCAGTTTTTACTATAAAAAAGCGAGATGTGGGTGTGGAGTGCGATTTTTTGTCCACAGAAACCCGGATCTTCGTGAGATTTGATGCGAAAATTTCCCTTGGCCGGTTCCTGCTGCTGCTCTTTACCCATGCGTTCAAGGCAGTTGTGGAGCTTGACAATCTTACCAATCAAAATGAAGGCGGTGCTAATCATGAGCGAGAAACTTCCTAATATGCTGGAAAATACCATTCAGAAGATCCGTGAGCTGGTGGACATCAACTCTGTCATCGGAGAGCAGATCGTCACGGCTGACGGCACGACCATTATCCCCATTTCCAAGGTCAGTGTTGGCTTTGCCGGCGGCGGCTCGGATTTCGTGTCCAAGAATGTAAATAAGTATGAAAATCCCTTTGGCGGCGGCGTTGGCGGCGGTGTCAATGTGACTCCCATCGCATTCCTGGTGGTTAAGGATGGCAACGTCCGCATGATTCCCGTGGCTGTGCCTGCCAATACCACTGCTGATCGCATCGTGGAGATGGTTCCTGACGTTCTGGACAAGATCACCGACTTCATCGATGAGCAGGTGGAAAAGAAAAAGAAGGCTGAATAAAAATCTTCTTCTGGCGGATACTATTGCCGGGTGAGGAAAATGAAACGATTTTTTCTGCATGCGGCAGCCGTTTTCTTGGCTGCCGCACTGCTATCTCCGGCGCCGGCTCAAGCCATCAGCGCCCAGAAGGCGATTTTGATTGATGGCACCACCGGCCGTGTGTTGTATGAAAAGGATGCGGACAGCTGCAGTCTTGTGGCAAGCACCACCAAGATCATGACGGCGCTGGTAATTTGTGAGCAATGTAATGTCCTTGACCGGATGCGCATTCCCAAGGAGGCTGTGGGCATCGAAGGCTCTTCCATGTATTTGAAGGAATGGGAGGTGCTGACTCTGCAGGAACTGCTGTATGGGCTGATGCTCAGCAGCGGTAACGATGCAGCGGTGGCGCTGGCGATCTACTGCGGTGGTACTGTGGAAGGCTTCGTGGGCATGATGAATGACAAAGCTCATGTTCTTGGCCTAAATGGGACACATTTTGAAAATCCCAATGGGCTTGATAGCCCCGGACATTATTCCACAGCACGGGATCTGGCAAAATTAACGGCCTATGCTATGAAAAATCCGATTTTTGCCCAGACGGTTGCCACCAAAACCATCACCATTGGTGATCGAGTTCTGCGCAATCACAATAAACTGCTGTGGCGGGTGGAAGGTGCTGACGGGGTCAAAACTGGATTCACCAAGGCAGCAGGACGGATACTGGTGTCCAGTGCTTTCCGGGATGGACGGCGGCTCATCGCTGTAACGATCAACGACGGAAATGACTGGAAAGATCATGCGCAGATGCTCAATGACGGATTTTCGGATTATTCCGTGTATCAAATCGTGTCGGAAGGGGAGCTGGTGGGCTACCGGGCAATCATGGGCGGTAAGCTAACGAATGTACCCCTTTTAGCGGCAGAAAATTTCTCTTATGCTCTCAGAGAAGAGGAACAACCCTACCTGCGTTTGGCTGAGCCGGAATTTGCCTATGCACCGGTGGCATCCGGGCAGGAAGCAGGCTACGCCTATGTGTGCATCGGAGATACTGCGGTGGGGAAAATTCCCCTGATTTATGGTAAAACGGTGGAGCAGGAAGTGCTTCCCAAGAAACATTTTTGGCAACGATGGTTCGGAGGAAAGAAATATGACGGAGCGCTTGCAAAAAATACTTGCATCCCGGGGACTATGCTCCCGGCGTAAGGCCGAGGAGTGGATCAACGCTGGGCGTGTGTCGGTTAATGGCGTGACGGCACTTTTAGGGCAGTCTGCTGACCCGGATACGGATACCATCGAGCTGGACGGGAAACCCATTCCCGCCGGCGCTACATACGTCTATATCATGCTCCACAAGCCCCGTGGGTATGTGACCACCATGTCCGATGAGCAGGGGCGTGCCAATGTGACCCAACTGGTGGATTGCGGTACTCGGGTGTATCCCATCGGGCGGTTGGATATGGACTCGGAAGGTCTGCTTCTGCTGACAAATGACGGCGATTTTGCCAATCATTTGATGCATCCTAAGGGGGAAGTGGACAAAACCTATGAGGTTTGGGTGACAAAATATGCACCCGGCGGCGAAAAGCGGCTGGAGCGGCCTATCACCATCGATGGCTATACCATTCGAGCACCTAAGGTTCGTCTGCTGAATGTTCAGAATGACCGGGCAAGGCTGTACATCACCATCCACGAAGGGCGCAACCGGCAGGTTCGCCGGATGTGCGATGCGGCAGGAATGCACGTAACCCGTCTGCGTCGGATTGCTGAGGGAAGTGTGTCCTTAGGCGACTTGGAAAAAGGCAAATGGCGCTACCTTACCGATGCAGAAGTGCAGGAATTGAAAAAATAGATATGCAATTTATCACTCCTGCACTTGCAAAAGTGCAGGAGTTTTGCTATGATGAAAGAAAACTTTCGGAGGGAGCTTATGGAAAACGATATTCTTTCCGCATTGCAGGACAGCGCTATGTCCTTTTCCAAAGGTCAGCGGCGGATCGCCCAGTATATTCTGGATGAATACGACAAGGCGGCTTTTATGACCGCGGCGAAGCTGGGCAAGACTGTGGGGGTTTCTGAGTCTACTGTGGTTCGCTTTGCGGTGAGCCTTGGTTTTGACGGCTATCCCAGTATGCAAAAAGCGATGCAGGAGATGGTGCTGACACGGCTGACCTCCGTGCAGCGATTGGAAGCCGCCAGTGATCGCATCGGTGGCAAGGACATTGTGTCCATGGTGCTGCAGTCCGATGCAGAGAAGCTCCGCCGTACGGATGAAACCCTGAATCGGGAGGATTTCCGCAAGGCTGTGGATGCCATTGTGGATGCCAAGCGGGTGTATATCATGGGCGTTCGGTCTACTGCGCCGCTGGCAAATTTCCTGGGATATTATTTGCGGTATTTGTCGGATAATGTGTATATCGTCACCGCTTCCGGTGCCGGTGAGATGTTCGAGCAGATCGCAGGTGTCAATGCCAATGATGCGGTGATCGCATTCAGCTTCCCCCGATACAGCTCCACCACCGTCAAGGGCGCTCAGTACTGCGCCAGCGCCGGCGCCACGGTCATTGGCTTGACCGATTCCACCTTGTCGCCTTTGGCCCAGGTGTGCGACCATGTGCTTCTTGCCAAGAGCGATATGGTGTCGCTGGTTGATACCTTGGTGGCGCCTCTCAGCGTTGTCAATGCCCTGATCGTGGCGGTGTCGGCACGTCGGGAGGGAGAGTTGAGCCGTCGGCTGGCATCTCTGGAAAATATTTGGGAAACTTACCATGTTTACGAAAAGCGGGATGAGCATACATGAAATTTGACGGAATCGTCATCGGCGGCGGGCCTGCGGGGATGTTTGCCGCCATCACTGCTGCCCAAAGAGGGCAAAAGGTGCTTCTTTTAGAAAAAAATGACCGGATGGGTAAAAAATTGCTGAACACCGGCAAGGGGCGTTGTAATGTGACCAATGCCTGCGATGCCCGGGAGGTGCTGCAAAATGTGCCTAGAAATGGGCGGTTTCTCTTCAGTGCCATGGCGGCCTGCCCACCGGACAAGGTGATGGTGCAGTTTGAAAAATGGGGATGCGCTCTGAAAATCGAGCGGGGAAACCGGGTGTTTCCCGTTAGTGATAAGAGCATTTCCGTGCTGGAAGCGCTGCAAAAAGAAATGCGTCGCTGTGGCGTGACGGTGCGCACCGGCCGGGTCGGCAAGATCCTCGTGGAGGATGGCAAGGCTGTTGGTGTTGCCATGGGGCAGGAGAAGATTAATGCTGACTGGGTGATTTTGGCTACCGGCGGCGTGTCCTATCCCACAACCGGCTCCACCGGCGATGGCTATGAGATGGCGAAAGCACTCGGTCATGCAGTGATTGCTCCCGAAGGCTCTCTGGTACCGCTGGAAGCGGATGCAGACTGCGCCGATATGCAGGGCCTAAGCCTGCGAAATGTGTCGGTAAAGCTGTTGGATGCCAAAGGTAAAACCTTGTTTACCGACTTTGGAGAACTGCTGTTTACCCATTTTGGTGTTTCTGGGCCTACGGTACTCAGCGCCAGTGCTCACCTGAAAGGGGAAAACTGCCGTCTTGTCATCGATTTGAAGCCTGCTCTGGATGAAGGCAAGCTAAACGATCGGATCTTACGGGATCTGCAGATGTACAAAAACCGCTCCATGGAAAATGCTCTGACGGATCTGCTTCCCAGAAGCATGATCCCGGTGGTACTGAAGCGGCTGGGAATTGCCCCTGATCTGCAGGCAAATTCTCTGAATAAGCAGCAGCGCCGTGCCTTGGTGGAGCTTTTGAAGGCATTCCCGGTGAGCATCACCGGCAAGCGCCCGGTGGCCGAGGCGATCATCACCTCCGGCGGCGTGAAAATTTCTGAGATCGACCCCAAAACCATGCAGTCCAAGCTGGTATCGGGGCTGTATTTCGCCGGCGAGATCATCGATTGCGATGCTTATACCGGTGGCTTTAATCTGCAGATCGCTTGGGCGACTGCCTATGCGGCGGGTGCGTCCGTTTCCGGTGCGCTGTAAAATCAGCATTGACAAATCGGGTGTCATGCGATAAAATACAGTGGTATCCATAAGAGAAACCTACGGAGGGATTTACAATGTACGATAAACTGGTAGCTTACGCAGCAAAGCAGCTTGAGATCGACGCTTCCGAGATCAGCCCCGACAGCACCTTTGAGAGCCTGGGCATCGATTCTTTGGACATTGTTGAGATGATCATGGATCTGGAGAGCGAGCTGGGTGTCGAGCTGGAGATGGAAGACGAGAAGATCACCACCTTCCAGGAGCTGGCTGACTTTATCGAGAATAAGGCCAACTAATCAATCAAATATGCCTTGTTAGGCTGACCGGCTTATAACAAGGTCGCACTAGTCGGGGAGATAGCGGTGCCCTGTTACCTGCAATCCGCTATAGCGGGGATGAATTCCCACACCCGGGCTTGTCTGAGTACCGTCTGGACCGCGTAAGTGGCGTTGAGGGGACGGTCTTGCGCAACGGAAACCCGTGAACCATGTCAGGTGGGGAACCAAGCAGCATTAAGCGGATCTTTTCGTGTGCCGCGAGGCTGCCGTTCCTGAGCCGGCTGCGCGGTGGCCGGGTGTTCAGCAAGTTCAAATGTGGGTGTGCGATCTTGTTATGAGCCGGTCTACTTTTTAGCAACAAGAAAGGATGAGGCAAATGTCAATTTACCAAGCTTTATATCGTAAATACCGGCCTCAGACTTTTGATGATGTTTCCGGTCAAATGGCGGTGACGCAGACTCTGAAGACTCAGCTGCAGACCGGTCACTTGAGCCATGCGTATTTGTTTACCGGCTCCCGTGGTACCGGTAAGACCAGTTGCGCCAAGATCTTGGCGAAGGCTGTCAACTGTGAAAATCCCCAGGACGGTAATCCGTGTAATTGTTGTGACAGCTGTAAAGCCATTGATTCCGGATCCTGCATGGATGTGCTGGAAATCGACGCAGCATCCAATAACGGCGTTGATAACGTTCGTGACTTGCGGGACGATGCCATTTATACACCTTCTCAGGTAAAGATGCGTGTGTATATCATCGACGAGGTGCACATGCTGTCTATTTCGGCTTTCAATGCGCTGCTGAAGATCATTGAGGAGCCTCCAGAACATTTGCTGTTTATTTTGGCTACCACGGAATTGCACAAGGTGCCGGCGACGATTTTGTCCCGGTGTCAGCGGTTCTCTTTCCGGCGGATTAGCCAGGAGGATATTGCTGCCCGGTTGCAGTACGTTGCTTATCAGGAAAATATCGATTTGGATGACGGTGCAGCCCGGGTGCTGGCACGATTGGCAGACGGCGGTATGCGTGATGGTCTGAGTTTGCTCGACCAATGCGCTTCGGCCACCACCGGTGAGTTGACTTCGGAGCGTGTCTATGCCTGCCTGGGGATTGCCGGTGAGCAGAAATGCGCTGAAATGATGGGCTATATCGCCGATCATAATTCCGGGAAGGCCTTGGAATTGTTCAATAATTTGTATGCGCAAGGCAAGGATCTCAGCGCTATGCTGGATGAACTCGCTTGCCTGACACGGGATATGCTGGTGCTGAAAACCGCAGGAAATGCGGGGATCGCCATGCTGTCCGGCGTTTCTTCCGATCAGGAGGCAGGGGAATTGGCTCGACGCTTCTCTTCCGGCGAACTGGTTCGGATGATGACTGAGCTGCAGCAGACGATGCAGAGCTTCACCCGTAGCGCCAGCAAACGCACTGATGCGGAGCTGTGTATTTTGTCCTTGTGTCAGCCGGAACTGGCGCTGGATGCCAAGAGCATCAATGCACGTCTAACCCGGCTGGAAGAGCAGATTAAGAGCGGTCATTTTGCAATGCCGGTGCAGGTTGCGGCTGTTGCTCCTGGGCAGGTGGAGGAGGAAGAGTATCCCCCCATGCCCGATGACAATGATGCGCCGCCTCCTCCTGAGGATATTCCCGACACCCCGGCACCCATGGGATTCTGGACTGATCTGGCTGCCGCTGTGCGCAAGGAACTGCGCCCGCCGGTTTCCGGTTTCTTCGTGTCCACTCCAAATGCACCGGTTCAGGGAGTGTTAAAAGGGGATCAGGTGATTCTTTACTGCGCCAATACCTTTACGTTGGAAACTGTGAACAAGCCCCCGATTATGGAGCTGGTCGCCCGGAAGGCATCGGTTCAGTTGGGCAGACCCGTTACCGCCAAGGCGGTGGATAAAAACGCAAAGCCCGTCAATAACGGTAAAATGGAGCAATTGCTGAATTTCAGCAAAACTCATTCGGATATTATTAAAATTAAGGAGTAATAGTCATGGCTAAAGGTGGATTCCGGGGTATGCCCGGTGGAATGAATCAGGCACAGATGATGAAGCAGGCCCAGAAGATGCAGCAGGAGCTGCTGCGTATGCAGGAGGAGCAGGAAACCAAGACCTACACCGCTAAGGCCGGTGGCGGTATGGTAGCCGCTACTGTCAACGGTAAGCATGAGGTGGTTGGCCTGACCATCAACCCTGAGGCTGTGGATCCCGATGATGTGGAGATGCTCCAGGATATGGTCATTGCTGCTGTCAACGAGGCAATGCGCACTGCTGACAATGAGGCTGCACAGAATATGTCCCGTCTCACTGGCGGCATGAACCTGGGCGGACTGTTCTAAGGGGGCACCATGCAGTATTTTCCTGCGGCGCTTCAGTCCCTTGCGGATCAGTTTGCGCGGCTGCCCGGCATCGGCGGTAAGACCGCTCAGCGGCTGGCGTTCCATGTGCTGAGCCTGCCTTTGGAGGATGCGGAGGAATTCGCAAACGCCATTTTGGAGGCGAAAAAGACTGTTCATACCTGCCCGGTGTGCCAAAATTTGACGGATCGGGAACTTTGCCCCATCTGTGACGATGATATGCGCGATAAAGGGCAGATTTGCGTGGTTGCAGAGCCCAAGGACGTCATTGCCATGGAGCGCAGCCGAGAGTTTAACGGCGTGTACCATGTGCTTCACGGTGTCATTTCGCCTCTGAATCATGTGACACAGGATGATTTGAAGATCCGGGAGCTTCTGCAACGTGTTGCATCTACCGATGTCCGGGAGGTCATCATGGCCACTAATCCGGATACCGAAGGCGAAGCTACGGCTATGTATATTTCTCGCTTGCTCCGTCCCATGGAGATCAAGGTGACCCGCCTTGCTTACGGTGTACCCGTGGGTAGTCAGCTAGAATATGCGGACGAAGTAACCCTTTCCCGAGCCTTGGAGGGCAGACAAGAGATATAAAAATATAGCGCACTGCGTTTGCAGTGCGCTATTTGCTTATTCCAGGATACCTTCGTAAAGGCTGACACCGGTAAATTCGGCTCCAATCCCGGCGGTTTTGCTGGGAAGGCTGGGGTAGATCAGGAGGTTTAGGGTTCCTTCGGGGGCGTCCGGAACGGTAAATACCCAACGGATTGTACCGCCGCTTTCTTCCGTAAATTTCAGATCTGCCGTGTAAGTGTCGTAAGTCTTAATGGTTTCGGGGTCATAGAGAATAAAACCGACACAGTCAGTGGGGTTACCAAAGGTGGAAATGGAATCTATGGTCAGTGTGTAGGTCTTGCCGCATTCTACGGTAGCGATCTTCTGATTCCTGAAATTGTTATCCGCCTGGGCGTCCAGAAGGAAATTTTCACCTTCAAAAACCACGCTGGAGAGGGTGACTTCCCGATTCATATCGCCAAAGGCGAAAAAGTTGGGGGTGTTATATGCCATGCCATTGTACATCACGAGAACGATGTCGGGATCGAAGCTTTCGATTTTATCCAGTGCGGAAACGTTCTTCAAATGACGCAGATCCAAGGTGTCCACCTGCTGGAAGGTAGTGGACAGAAAACCCTCCACCGGCAGACCGTAGCTTTCTTTGATGAGCAGAACCTTCAAGTCCGAAGGGGCGTTTTCATTGCGGAACTGAACATGAGGATAGTCGGTGCCAGTGTGGATGCAGTAGGGATTGGAACCATGGTAGTTAGGCCTTCCGGTCATATACTTGGTGTCCAAGGCGGATTCTGCAAAAGGACCCCGGCGGAAGATACGCTTTGAAGGAATGCTACAGGAAAGGTCAGTGTCGAATTTGGGGGTCAGGTAGATTAGATCATCAAGCCCTGCAAAGCCGATACCTACCCGCCGACCATGACTGCCCAAAAAGAAATTTTTACGAGTGTGCAGTTCCCAAGAGTCCCGGTCGGTGGTTTCACCAAGGATGGTTTCATCCGGGAATTGCTCCTGAATGGCCTGGGCGATCATTTGAAAACCTATAAATGCGCCTTCAGCATTCCAGTGGTGATCAGTTTTGTAGAAGTACTTCTGGATACTCTCTTCGTTTTCCAGCAGTGTCGGACGCAGATCCAGTACAGAAACACCGGAATCCTGCAGCAGCGCTACGGCTTTGTCAGCATCCTGATTGGTGTTGTTGACTATGCCGGTGGGAAGAAGATTTTCATTTACATCCGGCTTTCGGGGAGCCTGTACATACAGAAAAGGAATGTCACGATCCTGCAGATATTCCTTCAGCTCACTGATCTTTTTTGCACCATCAGTAGGATCCGAGCCCTCATAAACTTCAGTCAGGGAACCATCCTTGAGTCGGATAATGCCGTTGCTTACCCGGTTGCCGCTGACGCTGGCATAGGTGCCGTTCATATTGATAAATGCGGTTCGCCCGCGCATACCATTGCGATAGGCTTGGGCGATATTTGTGGTCAAGGCGGAGAAATCTTTGGAATCCTTGTAAGTTTCAAAAGGTTCTTTCATAACGTCCGCATTGATTAGCGCCATGGCGAAAATGAATAGCAGGAAAAGGACAGCGATGACTTTTGTAGCAAAACCAGGTTTATTCATGACGTCCTCCTGTTAGAAATTAAAGTAAATAAAGGGATTGTGGGCGTTAATGACCAAATAGGAAATACCCACGAGGAATAAAATAATCTGTCCCAATCCGCTGAGAAGCTCGTAAACATTATAGAATGCCACGCTCTTTTGGGATGCCTTCTGACGGATGATACGGAAGATAGGGGTAGAGCAGAGCAGACCCATGATCAGCGGAAGGATATACTCACGCAGGTTGAAGATTGCAGCAGCATCCACCAACGGAGCACCGGCAAGGCCAAACATGGTCTTTAAGTAATGCAATGCGCTTCCAAGGCTTTCTGCTCGGAACAGTACCCAGCCAATCATGACAGCCAGCAGGGTGAAAATCTGATAGGCGATGGAAGCAACTTTGAATTTGGGAAGCCGTTTGGGTAGATCCAGCAATTTTTCAAAGATGATAATGACACCGTACAGAACACCCCAAAGGATGAACGTCCAGTTTGCACCGTGCCAGATGCCAGTTGCCAGCCAAACAACGGATAGATTGATAATCAGGCGAAGCTTGGATTTGACTCGGGAGCCGCCAAGAGGGAAGTACACATAGTCCCGGAACCAGGAACCCAGAGAAATATGCCAGCGACGCCAGAATTCTGTGATTGTTTTGGAAATGTAGGGGTAGTCGAAATTCTCCAGGAACTTGAAGCCCAGCATCTGCCCCAGACCAATGGCCATTTCGGAATATCCGGCGAAGTCGAAGAAAATCTGCAAAGTGTAGCACACAATGCCCACCCAAGAAAGTCCAACGCTTAAATTTGTAGAAGCGAAAGCGGCATCGGCGGCTTTTGCCAGAATGTTGGCGAGGAGCATTTTCTTGTTAAAGCCATAGAGAAAGCGCATCACACCTTTAGAGAAGCTCTCGAAGGTGATGGTGCGGTGTTCAATTTCGGCAGCAACCGTGGTGTATCGAACGATGGGGCCAGCGATTAGCTGGGGGAACAGGGAAATGTAGAGGCCTACATAAGCAATATTCTTTTGCACCGGTACACCGCGATATACATCAACGACATAACTGAGCGCCTGGAAGGTAAAGAAGGAGATGCCGATGGGGAGTACAAAGTTTGTAATTTTTACGCTGCCTGATAAAGAGGGGAACAGCGCCACCAAATTCGAGGTGGTAAAGTTCATGTACTTGTAAATGAACAAGACGGACAGATTTGCCACAACTGTGGCAGCCAGAAGCAGCTTCCGCCAGGTTTGTGCCCGTTTTTGCGTGACACCCGGTTCAGCAGGAACTGGGATGTCAGCAATTTTTAGTGCCATCAGGTAGTTGAACACAATGGAGCCCAGCATGACTAGCACGAATTTGGGTTCGCCCCAGGCGTAGAACAGCAGGCTCATCATCAGGAGCCAGTAGTTACGAGCCTTTGCGGGCAGCAGGAAATTCACCAGCAGCACGATGGGTAAAAATGCAAAAAGAAATTCAAGACTTGTAAACAGCAAGAAGCCGTCACCTTCCTTATGAAAAAAGTGCCTTTTATTATACCAAATAAACCCTGATAATGTCAATAAGCACACCGCTATTTGCGGTGTGCTTATCCTTACAGCTTTTCATATGTTTTATCCAGAAAACGCTGGCTGGAAACAATGCAGCGCTTGTGGGTGCCTTCGCCGATTTTGCCGGCCTCATCGTAGGCGGTGAGGGAGAAGGTGATGATCTTGCCCTCTACGGCGGTAACCTCCGCCTCAGCCCGAACCTCAAGACCCACGGGGGTGGCGGACAGATGCTGAATGTTCAGCTCAATGCCAACGGTGGTCTTGTCTTCGGGAATGGCCGGGGCGATGGCCTCGCAGGCGGCACCCTCCATCAGGGCTACCATACAGGGAGTGGCATAAACCAGCAGACTGCCGGAACCAACCTCGGCGGCGGTATCCTCACGCTCCACCAGAGTGGTTACTTCAGCTTTCATTCCAACGGTGATTTCCATAGTTGATCCTCCATGTTTTTTCTTAAATATAGCCGATAGGAGCAAATATGTCAACAAGGGTATTGAATTTTTGGGCGTTTCGTTTTATAATAAGTACATTATTATCGAAAGAGGTGTTTTGTTGTGAAAGTTTACGACAAGATCAATCTTACCATGCTCTGCGACTTCTATGAGCTGACCATGGCATACGGCTACTTCAACCACGGCTACAAGGATCGAATCACTTATTTTGATGTGTTCTACCGCCAGTGTCCCGATGGGGGCGGTTTTGCCATAGCCGCAGGTCTGGAGCAGATCATTCAGTACATTCAGGAGCTGCACTTCGACCCGGAGGATATCGAGTATCTGCGTGGCCGGAATCTGTTCAGCGAGGAATTTCTGGAGTATCTGTCCAATTTCAAGTTCACCGGTGATATTTGGGCGGTTCCGGAGGGCACTCCCGTGTTCCCCAAGGAGCCCATCATGACCGTCCGGGCGCCTGCCATTGAGGCACAGCTCATCGAAACCTTCCTGCTGCTGTCCATCAACCACCAGAGCCTCATTGCCACCAAGGCCAACCGCGTTGTCCGTGCGGCTGAGGGTCGGACGGTTCTGGAGTTCGGTTCTCGGCGGGCTCAGGGTGCGGATGCGGCGATTCTGGGTGCCCGTGCGGCCTATATCGGCGGCTGTAATGGCACCGCTTGCACCATTTCCGACCAACTTTTCAATGTCCCTGCAGGTGGTACCATGGCTCACGCCTGGGTGCAGATGTTCGACACCGAGTATGAGGCGTTCAAGACCTACTGCGAAACCTATCCCAACAATGCAACGTTGCTGGTGGATACCTATAATACCCTCCATTCCGGCGTGCCCAATGCCATCCGTGCCTTTAACGAGGTGCTGAAGCCCTTGGGCATCACCAAGTGCGGCATCCGTCTGGACTCCGGCGATATGACCTACCTAAGCCAGAAGGCTCGGAAGATGCTGGATGATGCCGGCTGGACGGAATGCCAGATTTCCGTGTCCAATTCCCTGGATGAGCATATCATTCAGGATATTCTCCGTCAGGGTGCTAAGATTGATCTGTTCGGCGTGGGCGAGCGGCTGATTACCGCTCGGAGCGAACCGGTTTTCGGCGGCGTGTACAAGCTGGTGGCCGTGGAGAATGAGGACGGAACCGTTCAGCCCAAGATCAAGATCTCTGAAAACGTAGGCAAGATCACCAATCCCCACTATAAGAAGTTGTACCGCTTCTTCGGTAACGATACCGGCAAGGCCATCGCCGATTATCTGTGTGTCTACGATGAAACCGTGGACGACAGCCAGGATCTGGTGATTTTCGACCCCGAAGCTACTTGGAAGACCAAGAAGGTTTACAATTTCACCGCCAAGGAACTGCAGGTGCCCATCTTCAAAAATGGCGAGCTGGTGTATGAGTGCCCCACTTTGAATGAGGTGCGTAAGTACTGCCTGGAGCAGGTGGATAGTCTGTGGGACGAGGTCAAGCGCTTTGACAACCCCCATACCTATTATGTGGACTTGTCCCAGAAGCTGTGGGACATTAAGTACGGCCTGCTGAAGAAGAACGGCAGTTATGAGGAATAACAGCGCCAAAAGCATGGCTTTGTGCGGCGTTACCGCTGCACTGGCTGTGGTGATCATGTGCCTTGGTGGTATCATCCCGGTGGCGACGTACATTTGCCCAATGCTTTGTGCGCTACTGTTGTCGCTGGTGATACCCATTGCCGGCAAACGGCTTGCTTGGGTCTGGTACGCAGCGGTGTCTATTCTGGCGCTAATGCTGGGGCCGGACAAGGAGGCCGCAGGTGTATTTCTCTTCTTAGGCTATTATCCCATCATCAAGCCATGGTTGGATCGGCGAAAGCTGTCCTTTTTGTGGAAACTGGTGCTGTTTAATGTTGCGATTTTGATCCTTTACAGCCTGCTGATTTATGTATTTGGACTGGACGGCGTGGTGGCGGATTTCAAAACCGCCGGCATTGTGCTGACGATCGTTACTCTGATTCTGGGAAATGTGTGCTTGTTTTTGCTGGATATGCTTCTGGGCATCATGGCTAAAAGGAAGAAAAAATGAGCGAAAAGACATGGAAGCTGTATATTCTGCGCTGCGGTGACGGAAGTCTGTATACCGGCATCACCACGGATGTGGAGGCGAGATTTGCCCAGCATTCCGCTGGCAAGGGCGCCAAGTATACCCGTGGCCGTGGACCGTTGGAACTTGTATATTCCGAAGAATGCGGTACCCACTCCGATGCCCTGAAACGGGAATTGACTGTCAAAGCATTGCCGAGAGAGGAAAAACAGCGGCTATTTATGAGGTGAAATGAGATTGAGCTATTTCTGGGAAACTTCGGATACGATCCCTTCCGGCTTAGGTTACAGCCATTTTAGTGGATTGCATTTGATTTGGTTGGGAGCTTTTGCTGCTGTAATGTTAGCTTCCTGCTTTGCTTATAGGCGGCTTGGTGAAAGTGGCCGTAAATGGTGGTGCAGGATCGTGGCAATACTACTGATCTGTGACGAGATATTCAAGGTGATCCCGATGGTTATTCAGGGTTACTATTCACCGGATTACCTTCCGCTGCATCTTTGCAGTGTAAATATCTTTTTTATTGCGATCCATGCATGGAAGCCCAGCAAGCTTCTAGGGAATTTTCTGTACACCGTATGCATCCCAGGTGCGATTGCTGCACTGCTGTTTCCCACTTGGACAAAGCTGCCAGCGGCAAATTATATGCTGATCCACAGTTTTACGGTACATATTATGTTGGCGTTATATCCTATTGTATTGACAGTTGGTGGCGATATTCGACCTGATGTAAAAGAGCTTCCCAAAACGTTGGTGCTGCTTGTTGGTTTGGCGGCAGTTGCGTTGGCTGTCAATTTGATTTTTGACACGAATTTCATGTTCCTGATGTATGCCGATGAGGGCAATCCGCTTTACTGGTTTGCGCAAAATTGGGGCAGTCATCTTCTGGGGTATCCGGTGTTGATCACGGCGGTGATTCTGGTGATGCATACACCATGGATAATCTGGGGCAGTTGCAAGAAAAAAGTAAGAGTATAACGAAATCCCGAAGGCTTGGCCTTCGGGATTTTTGCATATTAGAGAGTTGCCAATCCGGCATCCACCATTTTTTGCAGGCTCAGGAGAATGCCCAGCTTGGCGTGGGCCCAAGTCAGGCCGCCCTGGAAGTAAACGGCGTAGGGTTCCCGAATGGGGCCGTCAGCGGAAAGCTCCATGGTAGAGCCCTGAACGAAGGCACCGGCGGCCATGATGACCTGACTGTCGTAGCCGGGCATATCGCCGGGAATGGGGTCTGCGTAAGAATCCACCGGGGCGGCGGCCTGAATACCCTTGCAGAAGGCGATCATTGCCGCTTCGCTGCCCAGCTCCACAGCCTGAATGATGTCGTGCCGGGACTCGGTGGCATTGGGTACACACTTGAAGCCCAGAGGCTCATACAGATTGGCGGCGAAGATAGCACCCTTTTCGGCGCTGGCAACAACAGTGGGGGAGAGGAAGAAGCCTTGATACAGGCTGGGCATCAGCCCCAAATTGGCACCAACTTCCTGACCCAGACCCGGTGCGGACAGCCGGTAAGCACAGCGATCAACACACTTCTGAGTTCCGGCAATATAGCCACCGATGGGAGCAAGGCCACCACCGGGGTTCTTAATGAGAGAACCAACCACCATATCCGCACCAACGTCGGAAGGCTCAATGGTTTCCACAAATTCGCCGTAGCAGTTGTCCACCATCACGATCACGTCGGGCTTGATGTCCTTGCAGAACTTGATCAGCTCACCGATCTGGGTGACGGAGAAGGTGGGACGGGTGGCGTAGCCCTTGGAGCGCTGAATGGTGATCAGCTTGGTCTTTTCGTTGATGGCACGGCGGATGCCTTCGTAATCAAAGCTGCCGTCAGAGAGCAAATCCACCTGATTGTAAGTAACGCCGTACTCCGCCAGACTGCAGGGGCTGGGGCGAATGCCGATGACCTCCTGCAAAGTATCATAGGGCAGACCCACCGGGGACAGCAATTCGTCACCGGGGAGCAGATTTGCGCTGAGAGCGATGGTCAGGGCGTGGGTGCCGCAGGTGATCTGGGGACGCACCAGCGCCGCCTCGGTGTGAAAAACGTCGGCGTAGACCTTCTCCAAATTGTCACGGCCCATGTCATCGTAGCCGTAGCCGGTGGTAGCGGCGAAGCAGGCGGCAGATACCCGGTTCTTCTGCATGGCAGTGAGTACCTTAGCCTGATTGTATTCTGCAATTTGATCAATCGCGTCAAACCGATCCCGAATCCGGGCCAGAGTCTTTTCACCGTAGGCGTAGACAGCAGGGGAGATGCCGATGGTTTGATACATTTCCAGCAATTTTTCCATGTTTTTCAGTCCTTTTCGTAACAATAACCTTTGCGATTATATAAGAAACCACCCCGGGTGTCAAGTCCGGGGTGGAAAATATCAATCTCTGCTTCTGCGTCCGCGTCCGCCGAAGATCAGAATCAGCCGCAAAAGCTGGACCAGCGCCACAGCGGTGGCAGCCACATAGGTCATAGCTGCGGCGGAGAGGGTTTTGCGGGCACCTTTTTGCTCCTGCTCCGTCAAAATTTCGGTTTCCCGGATGGCCTCCATGGCCCGCCGGCTGGCGTTGAATTCCACCGGCAGAGTCACTAACTGAAACAGCAGGGAAAGTCCAAAGCAGGCAATGCCAAGATACACGAAAATATAGGAAAAATCTGCGGCGAAGTTCAACAGTAATCCAATCAAAATCAAAGGCATAGCCAGCTTGGAGCCAATGTTGGTCACCGGAATGATGGCAGCACGAAGCTTGATAGGGCCGTAATTGTGGGCGTACTGCACCGCATGACCGGCCTCGTGGCAGGCGACGCCAATGGCGGCGGTGGAAGTGGAGTCGTAAACATCTTGGGACAGTCGGATCACATTAGCTCTGGGATCATAATGGTCCGTCAGCTCACCGGATACCGGTTCAATACGAACGCCGGTAACACCATTGGCGGAAAGCACCTTTTGTGCCGCCTGAGCGCCGGTGATACGCCGGGTGGAAAGCTGTTGGGAATACCGCTGGAACGTGCTTTTGACACGGATGCTTGCCCAGATGGACAGAATCATAAAGGGCAGAACCAAAACCACATAGGTCATGTCAAAACCGTAATAATAGAGCATACTAACCTCCGAAATTAAACCTGCTTCGGCTCCATGGCATCATGCAGTGCATCGGTGATAGCGCCACGGAAGATGCTGTCAGCCTGGGCATGGAGGGTCTGGAGTGCGCCGGTGGTCATGTTTACCGGTACCTTACCGGGCATGAACAGATCCTGATCGAAGATAAACTTGATCTCCTGATCTGCCTGACCGTTGCGCTTGACCATGCCGGGGCCTGCGTGAAGCTTTACCCGGCAACCGCCCCGCAGACCAAGCTCTGCGTTGATGTTGCACATGGAGGAATTGGCTTCGCTTACATCCTCTTCTGCCAGAGGGCCTAAGTAGCAAGGGGAAAACAGCTTGCTGAAGGGCTCGCCCTCCAGTCCCAGAGCCTTCCGGGAGAAGAAATTCAGGTAGCGCAGACCCACCCGCTCGAAAAATGCAGGCTTGTAGGTCTTAATAAAGGCTACCAGAGGCTTATCCAGCCGCTTTGCAAAATCCTCCCAGCAGGTGTACCGGGAGCAGGACAGAGAAATGAAGGTGCTGGTCAGGTTGATGCGCCAAATGCCGTCCTCAGAAGTGAACTGGTAGTTGATAGTGGTGGGCTGATTTTCCACACGGAAATTGCCGGGAGCGCCGGTGAGCTTGGGAGCAGGAGTTTCCTGCTTTGCGGCATACCGGGGATACTCGTCCCGGATGGCTTCCTGAAATACTGCGGGAACTGTGGTGCCAATGGACAAAATCTCCGGAAAACGGAACTGGCAGATCACTTCACCCAGTTGGTTGTTGCGGTAGATGCAACGCTCTTCCTGAGAAAACATACAAGATACCTCATTTCAAAGTTTAGTTTGCTTCTATTATAGCTGTATTATACAAAAATGCAAGTGCGGCTTTTTCTATGGATAATTTTGTCTTGCGAAAAAGGGGTGCTTGTGATATACTAACATGGGGTAAATCGGAGCCAAGTTCAGTTGGTTGATTGCCCGGAGGAAGTTATGAATTATGCAACCATTAAAAACTGCGATATAGCCAATGGCCCCGGTGTGCGGGTGAGTCTGTTTGTTTCTGGCTGTACCCATCGTTGCAAGGGCTGTTTTAATGCGGTTGCCTGGGATTTTGACTATGGTGAACCTTTTACGCAGGAAACCATGGATTCCATTCTGGCGATGCTAGCACCGGACTACATCCGGGGGCTGACCTTGCTGGGCGGTGAACCTTTTGAACCGCAAAATCAAGGGGCTCTTGTGGAGCTTTTGCGCCAGGTGAAAGCCGAATATCCCCAGAAAAGCATATGGGCGTTTTCCGGTTATCTATTCGATCGGGATATTCTTTCCGGGCGGCTTGGCCCTTGGGAAATTACCCGGGAAATCCTCGGCTACCTGGATGTTTTGGTGGACGGACCCTTTGTAGAGGAAAAGAAGAACCTATCTCTGCGGTTCCGTGGATCGGAAAATCAACGGCTTATCAATGTGCCTGCGTCCTTAGAGCAGGGGAATATCGTCCTATGGGAAGATTGGCAAGGTAACGGAAGGGGCATGTAAGGATGAATACAATTCGAGTAAAAAAGCTGCATCCAAATGCGAAGCTGCCTACCTATGGCAGCGCGGAATCCGCAGGGGCAGATTTGTATGCTTGCCTTGACGAGCCAGTGACCATAGAGCCGGGGGAAATCGCATGGATTCCCACCGGCATCGCACTGGAGGTGCCGAAGGGCTGTGCAGGTCTTGTATATGCTCGCAGCAGTCTGGGAGCTAAGCGGGGACTGGCTCCTGCCAACAAGGTCGGCGTCATCGACAGCGATTACCGGGGCGAGATCCGCGTGGTGTTGCTGAACCACGGTAAGACGGCTCAGACCATCACCTACGGCGAACGGGTTGCTCAGTTTCTGATTACCCCGGTGCTGACACCGGCGTATGAAGAGGTGGCAGAACTGACAGACACCCACCGTGGAGCCGGCGGGTTCGGCTCTACCGGTAAGTAAATTTCCAAAATGTTTACAATGTATTTATACAGCATCATTCTTTTTGCTGTAAAATAAAAGGAGAAATTAGTATGGAAATCGCAAGTGCCATAATTATGCTTTTAGGCGGCTTGGCTATGTTCCTCTACGGTATTGAGGTCATGGGCGACGGCCTGAAGAACAGCTCCGGTGCCGCTTTGAAGCGCGTGCTGGAAAAGGTTACGGGTAACGTGTTTCTGGGCGTTCTGACCGGTGCTCTGGTTACCGCAGTTATCCAAAGTTCCACTGCAACCATCGTTTTGACGGTTGCCCTGATCGGAGCCGGCGTGCTGAATCTGAAGCAGGCTACCTCTATCGTCATGGGTGCCAACATCGGCACCACTATTACCGCTCAGATCATCCGTCTGGGCTCCATCGAGGCCGGTGACAACTGGTTTTTGTGGTTGTTTGACACGGATACGCTGGCTCCCATTGCTTTGGTGCTGGGCATCCTGCTGCTCATGTTCATCAAGAGCAAGAAGTCTAAGCCCATCGGCGATATCTGCATCGGTTTCGGCGTTCTGTTCATTGGCCTGAATCTGATGACTGATGGTGTGAAGCCCCTGATCGGCACTTCTGCTTTTGAGTATTTCCTGCGCTTTATGGAAAACCCCGCGCTGGGCATTCTGTTTGGTCTGGTGCTGACTGTGATCGTTCAGAGCTCCTCTGCTACGGTGGGTATGCTCCAGACTGTGGCTGCGGCTATGGTAACCGCTGTCGCCAATGGCGAAGGTGGAACGGTCATTACCTTCTCCATGGCTTATCCCATCATCATGGGTATCAACATTGGTACCTGCGTGACTACCGCTATGGTCTGCTCCATCGGCACCTCCAAAGATGCTAAGCGTACCGGCGTGGTACATATTGCGTTTAATGTGATTGGTACCGCTTTGTTCCTGGTGGCAATGCTGATTATGGAGAAGTTTAACGTATTCGGTGCTGATTTCTGGAATAAACCCGTTGATAGCGGCGGAATCGCCAACTTCCAGACCATTTTTAACCTGATCACCGCAATTGTTCTGATTCCCTTCTCCGGTTTGCTGGTGAAGCTGTCTTTGGCGGTCGTCCGGGAGGATCGGCAGAAGCCGCCCCGTCATCCCGCCCTGCACACCCTCACCGAGCAGCTGTATATCTCTCCTGCTGTTGCGCTGGTGGAGGGCACCAAGGCTGTCGGTGCTATGGGTGCCATTGCCCGGGATAATTTCGCCAAGGGCTGCAAGCTGCTGGTAAATTACGATGAATCCCAGATCGCAGAGCTGGAAGCCGACGAAAACTGTCTTGACGAGTTCGCTGACCGTTCTGACCGCTTCATGATTGGCCTGAGTAAGGAAATCGAAACGGAGGCAGATGACCGTCAGCTGGATATGCTGATGCAGACTGTTCCCAACTTTGAGCGTATTGGTGACTATGCCACCAATTTGGTGGAGCTGGGTCAGCGGCTGAATGATGCCAAGGCCAAGTTCTCCGAGTCTGCGCTGAAGGAATTGGACATCGTTTGCGGCGCTGTTAATGAGGTGCTGAATATTACCATCGATGCCTTTAATAATGATGACAATGAAGCTGCCAAGGCCATTGAGCCTCTGGAGGAAGTCATTGACGATATGGTTATGATCCTCCGTGACCGCCACACCAAGCGCCTGAAGAGCGGTGCTTGCTCCGTGGAAACCGGTCTGGTGTTCATGGAAGCGCTGACCTATCTGGAACGTGCTTCTGACCAGTGTTCCTCCATCGCCGTTATGATGATGGCTCGGAGCAATGATGCTATTTTGCACAATCACTATGATTACCTGCGCGAGATCCATTCCGGTAACGATGCGGCCTACCGTGACGAGAAGAATCGCCGCCGTGAGCAGTATATCAAGCCTTTGAAGGAGATCGTTTGATCTCCTCATTGGCGAATAAATAAGGAGGATTACCCATGAAGATTGCAAAGCGCATTCAGGTACTGGCGCTGTGTGTTCTGATGCTTCTCAGCATTTTCTCTTTTGCTGGCTGCAATAAGGAAGACGGCAACGGTACTACTACAGGCAATTCCGGCAATGCTACCTACAAGGTAACTGTCGTGGACGGTCTGGGCAACCCCTACACCGAGAAGGTTATTGTTCGTTTTATGCAGGACACCAAGCAGGTGGCCATGGCTCCCATCAATGCCAGCGGCGTTGTGGAAAAGGAATTGGCCAAGGGTGACTATACTGTGCAAATCAGCACCACCGAAGGGGAGTGCTGGTACGATCCTGCCAATGTGAGCCTCAGCGCAGATAAGACTGAACTGACTGTGGCGATGGCTTATGTTGCTTCCGGCGAAAGCTCTATGCTCACCGTGACCATACCCGAAACCGAGGATGTGAAGGAATATAAGGCCATGCATGTAGGCACCGGCAGCAGCTATATTGCGCTGAAGGCTGACGATCGGACTTATGTGATGTTCTATCCCGCTGAGGCTGGTGTATATGAGTTCTCTACTACCGGCGGCAACGTGGAGCTGGGCAACTACGGCAGCCCCTACTATGTGCAGCCTCACAGCATTGCCGAGCTGAAGGACGGTAATTTCACTGTCAGCATCCGTCAGGATATGATCGGCAGCGGTTCTACCGGCACCACCGCTCTTGTTATTGGTATCGATGCCAAGGAAGGTTCCACCGGCACCATTCTGAACATTCAGCGTACCGGAGATCCCGAGTGGAGCGTGGAGGATGAGCCTTGGCAGATTTACAAGCCCGCAGCTCCCGCTAAGCCCTTCACTCTGCCCGAAGGCACGACCTTGAAGGATTTCGACCTGACTGCCGCTACCGACAGCTATAAGTTGGTTTACAACGAGCAGGACGGCTGCTATCACCTGAATGCTGTGGATGGCCCTGCTGTCTATGTACAGCTCAGTGAGGCCATGTATGGTATCTCCCTGAAGGCCATGGTTGGCGAAAACATCTATCAGGATGGCGTTTTGATGCAGTCCGGCACTGCTCCGTTCCGCTATATGTATAATAACGGCAAGGAAGATTTCTTTAAGGAAGATTACACCGATGCCATGCGTGAGTATGTGACCAACCGGGATTCCAAGACCGGCGTGTATCCCCTGAATAAGGATCTGGAGTATATGCTGAAGATGGGTATCGAGTTTAACGGCTGGACCCAAAAGGATCATGGCAATTATCTATTTGCCGAGATTGATGGCCTCAACAGCGAGATTGCTTGGATGTTCCTGCTGTGCCACGCCGATGAAGAGATTCCTCCTGTGGATCAGCCTGTTGAAGGTGGCGATGAGAATCCCAATCAGGGTGGTTCCGAGACTCCTAATCAGGGCGGTAGCACGACTCCCCAGAAGCCTGTTGAGGATAACAAGAGTGAGCCGATTCAGATTGGCGGCACTTTGAAATTTGATGCCGAGGTTAAGGCAAATCATATCGTCTACTTTGAGCTGCTGAAGGTGAATGATACCATCCTGACCATCAAGAGTAAGGATGCCTATGTAATCTACAACGGCACTACTTATAAGGCAAAGAACGGTGTTGTAACGGTTCCTGGCCTGTATTCTCAGTATACCAACGTCCCCGTTCAGCTGGCCATTGGCAACAGCGGCACCAAGGATGCAAAGTTTGCTGTATCCCTGAGCTATCCTGCCGGCCATCGTGAGAACCCCTTGTCCATGAAGCTTGGCACAACCTCTACGGAATCTGCCGCAGGCAATGATAAGGGCGTTTGGTATAACATGACTGCCAGCAAGACCGGCACTTTGACCATTGATATTACCAGTGTCAGTGGCAAGAATAAGGCTGCAGTTACGATCACAAAGGTAGTTGACGGAATTCCTATCCAGGTAGAAACTGGTGAAGGTGAGACTTCTGTGTCCCTTGATGTAAATGAGGGCGATAAGCTGATCATCTCTGTGGGTGTTCTTCCCAATGTTAAGAACAAGTATCCTGCTGCTACGATTAAGACAGAAGCAAAAATCAACTAATTTTCATCCCCCCGGACAATTGTCCGGGGGGATTTTTGTAAAAAAACCATAATTTTCTATTGCCTTTTTATGAAATAAATGATAAAATGAGCCAAAGTATTTGTTTCTTGCTCTTGCAGGAAATGAGCTTTGCATCCAGACGAACTTCAACGTCCTGATGCAGTAAGAATTAGGAGGAAAAATTATGAAGAAGCTGATTAGCATTGCTCTTGTGCTGGCAATGGTTTTGGCAATCCTGCCCGTGGCTGCTTTGGCTGCCCCTGCTACCGGTAACTACTATGTCGCCGGTGACACCGGCCTGACCGGCTTTAACTGGTCTGCGAATGCCATTCCCAACAAAATGTCCAAGAGCGGCACGGTGTACGTTAAGGTATACAGCAATCTGGCTGCCGGTGATTACCAGTTCAAGATCACTGCCGGCAACTGGAATAATTCCTGGGGCGATAATGGCCAGAACTACCAGTTCAACAATGCCTTCCCCTGCGATGTGACCATCACCTTTGATCCCACCACTGAGAAGGCTACCATCACCGGTGCTGGTGTTGGCGCTGTGGTTTTCGAGGCTGAGTCCATCACTGCTGTTGGTGCTGGCAATGGCGCATTCCTGAACGGCATTGTTTGGGATCCTGCCGCTACTGAAAACTACATGACCCTTGATAGTGGCATTTGGTACATCAAGTATGAGGGTGTCCAGGCTGGTTCCTATGCTTTTAAGTTTGCAGCCAATGGAACTTGGGCAGATAGCTGGGGCTTCGATGGCATCATTGCCAACGATACCTGGGTTGATGCTGTTTACAATGGCACAGACGCTTCTGTTGTTGTGGAAAAGGACAATTCTTCCGTTGAGCTGTTCCTGGATCTGAGCACCTATGATGCTGCTACCAAGACCGGTGCCAAGATGAAGGTCTTCGTCCTGCCCCCTCTGGATGATGAGCCCATCGTGATTGGTGAGGGCGTTGCCGAACTGCTGTCTGAAACCAATGGTGAGTTCGTTGAGCTTTCTTACAAGGCTCTGCGCGACGGCATTCTGACCGTTTCTTTCCCTGGAAGCACTCCCGGTTGGGCTTTCTCCGTTGAGTATCCCGATGGTACCGGTTCTCTGCTGGAGACCGGCTCTGAGGCTGCGTCCTTCGATTTCGACATGTTCGCCGGCGATACCTATAAGGTCTATATCTACGTCTATAGCGCTGCTATGTGGGGCTTCGCTGACGGTTCCGTTAGCTATAAGGTTTCCTTCCTCAATGCCAATGTCAGCCATGAGGTCGAGAAGGAAGAGTATCAGGTTTCCGGCAGCATCGTTTTGGGCAACAACAATGTGACTGCTCTGGATACCGCTGTGAACACTCTGTTTGAGTTTGAGCCCACCGCTACTGGCGTCTATACCTTCACTGCCCCTGAGGGCGTGAAGATCGGTAACTGGAACGTTCCTTCTTTCCCCGCCGATCTGTCTGGCGACAGCAAGACCAATGTCGTTGAGTGGACCTGCACCAGTGTTGGTCAGTCTGTTCTGATCGGTATTACTGAGGATACTGCGATCACTGTTGTTAAGAAGGCTGATGCGGAGATTCGCGATGAGATCGTGTACGATACTTATGTGAATGTGCACACTCCCTCCGAGAACCAGCTGATCAATTTGGATGAGAAGGAACCCACTCCTGTGGATATCACCAAGCCTCAGACTGTGGTTCGTGACGAGGATGGTCTGTATCACCTGGGCACTGTGGATGGTCCTCTGGTGTTTGTCAACCTGAGCAATGAAGGTTTTGACTTCATGCAGGGCTTCTTCGGCGGTTATGGCGCCAATGTTATGCGTGGTGAGTATGATGACAATGGTGTCATCAAGCATTATGACTTCCTGGCAGCTATGCGTGAATATGCTGAAGTTATCTACAATGCGGATACCGATAACTGCCTGTATCCTCTGACTGACGACCTGGCCATCTTCCTGAAGGCCTATGGCGGCAACCAGGGTTGGTTCAAGCCTGAGCAGACTCCCTACGAGGCGATTCGTGGTGAGCATAATGCAGATTCCGCATGGCTGGTTATTTGCTGCTACCTGGAGGAGATCACCTCCGGTGGTGAAGTGGTGGATCCCACTCCCAGCCCCGAGACTGGCGATCTGTCCTTCGCTCCTATTGCCATTGTGATGGCTCTGGCTGTTGTTGGTGTTATCGCTTTGGTTCCCGCAAAGAAGAAGTTCTTCTAAAATAATTACCGGGAGCGGTTCACCGCTCCCGGTTTTCTATGAAATAACGGGACATTGCATTGCGCAATGTGCCGTTTGCGTATTAATAGAACAGTAAATCAGAGTAAGTGGGGAAGGGCCAGTAGGACTTGTCGGTGAGCAGCTCCAGAGCATCGGCTTCTGCCCGGACAGCATCCATAGCAGGTACGATAATGCTGCTGAAGTAGTTGGCAGCATCGATATTCTGCTTGGGCACAGATGCCAACTCGGTCTTTAAGGTCTGGCACAGATCGTACAGATGATCAACCCCTGTGCTGATATTCTCCAGATTGGCAGAATCTGCCTTGCAGGCGCAGCCAACCGCTTTTTTGGATGCAATATCCCGAGCCAGATCACCACAGTAACGGCTGACAGCCGGCAGGATCTGCCGCAGAGCCATGTCCAGCGTGGTCTTGGCTTCAATATTGATGATTTTTCGGTAGGCTTCCAGGTAAATCTCATTCCGAGCCCGGAACTCGGACTCGGTGAAAATACCGTGCTTTGTCACCAGCTCCACGTTTTTTTCGGTGTCATACCGGGGCATGGCATCGGTGGTGGTGCGCAGATCGCTGAGTCCGCGGCGCTGTGCCTCCTGGCGCCATTCCTCAGAATAACCGTTACCGTTGAACAGAATTCGCTGATGGTTAGTGAAGGTATCGCACACCAGCTTCTGCAGGCAAGCATCGAAATCTTCGCAATTTTCCAGAATGTCTGCAAATTTGCTCAGCTCTTCAGCCATGATGGTGTTCAGTACGATGTTGGGATCCGCAATGGACTGGGAGGAGCCCAGCATACGGAACTCGAATTTGTTACCGGTGAAGGCCAGGGGACTGGTGCGGTTGCGGTCGGTGGTGTCCTTTGGAATGGCGGGCATCACGTCAACGCCGATACGCATGATGCTCTTTTCCGGGTCGGTGTAGTTGGAACCGTTGATAATAGAATCCACAACGGCGTGAAGCTCATCGCCCAGATAGATGGACAGAATCACGGGAGGCGCTTCGTTGGCACCCAGACGGCGGTCGTTGCCGGCGGAGGCAACGGTGCAGCGGAGCAGATCTTGGTATTCGTCCACACCCTTCACAAAGGCCGCCAGGAACACCAAAAACTGTGCGTTCTGGCGAGGGGTCTTGTCGGGGCTGAACAGATTCTTACCGGTGTCGGTGGCCAAAGACCAGTTGTTGTGCTTACCGGAACCACTGCAGCAGGCAAAGGGCTTTTCGTGGAGCAGGCACACCAGATTGTGCTTGGCGGCGCACTTTTTCATGATCTCCATGATCAGCTGGTTGGCATCGCAGGCGCTGTTGGCGCTGGAGTAGATGGGGGCCATTTCGTGCTGGCAGGGGGCTACCTCGTTGTGCTTGGTCTTTGACAGAATACCCAGCCGCCAAAGCTGCTCATCCAGATCCTTCATAAAGGTAGACACACGGGTACGGATGGTGCCGAAGTAGTGATCCTCCAGCTCCTCACCCTTGGGTGCCGGTGCGCCAAACAAAGTACGACCGGTGAGCCGCAGATCCTCACGGGTGGCATAAAGATCCTTGGGCAGCAGAAAATATTCCTGCTCAGCGCCAACAGAAGCGGTCACCCGCTTTGTTTCTTTGTCACCAAACAGACGCAGGATGCGGATGGCCTCCCGGGAAACTTCGTCCATGGAACGCAGCAGGGGCGTTTTCTTATCCAGTGCTTCGCCGGTGTAGGAGAAGAAGCATGTGGGAATGTACAGACTGTTGTCCTTTACAAATGCAAAGGCGGTGGGATCCCAGGCGGTGTAGCCACGGGCTTCAAAGGTAGCGCGCAGACCACCGGAGGGGAAAGAACTGGCGTCGGACTCGCCGCGGACAAGCTCCTTGCCGGAGAACTCCATGATGACTCGACCGTCACCGGAGGGGGTGATGAAGGAATCGTGCTTTTCGGCGGTGATGCCGGTCATGGGCTGGAACCAGTGGGTGTAGTGGGTAGCGCCCTTTTCGGTAGCCCACAGCTTCATAGCCTCGGCGATTTCATTTGCAATATCCAGGGGCAGGGGAGAGCCGGTTTCGATGCATTGCTTCCAGCCACAGTAAACCTCAGGCGAGAGGCGCTGTTTCATGGTGGCTTCGTTGAATACATCGCTGCCGAAAATCTCGGGAACATTCAAAATCGGACCCATATAGATGCCCTTCCTTTCAAAAACGGCGGGATTTCACCGCCGAAGATACATATAAATATACATAATGCATTTTATGCTATGGAAAATCAAATTGCAAGGCGTTAAAATGAATAAAATTCGTTCCCGGAATTGCAGAAAATTGGTCAAAAATACGAAACTTCTAAAAAGAAGAAATTAAAATGAAATTTTGAAGTTTTGGACTTGCATTTTTTGCGCTTACAGCATATAATATGCCTAGTTTTTACGGAAAATCCGGGAAAGGAATGATGGAAGTGGCCACCTACGCTTGCAGAAGCAGAGAGGAACTTCGTATTGAAGCAAAGAAAATGATTTCGCGCTACGGCGCATTGTTGCAGGAGAATTTGAAGCTGGATATGTCCCGCGGTAAGCCCAGCACCCTGCAGCTTGATTTGGTCAGCGACATTCTGAATGTGCTGAACACCGCCGAGGATTGCATGCTTGGCACCAATGACAGCCGTAACTACGGCGAGCTGGCCGGCCTGCGCTGTGCGAGAGAATATTGGGCAGATGTTCTGGGCTGTAAGCCGGAGCAGACTTTCGTTGGTGGTAACGCCAGCCTGAGCTTGATGCATGACTTGATTGCTCGCGCCTATACCCATGGTCTGAAGGATAGCCCCATGCCTTGGTGCAAGGAGGAGCGTGTTAAGTTCCTGTGCCCCTCTCCCGGCTATGACCGTCACTTTAAGATCACTGAGCATTTCGGTTTTGAGCTGATCACTGTGCCTATGACTCCCACCGGTCCGGATATGAACCTAATCGAGGAGCTGGTTAAGGATCCTCAGGTGAAGGGCGTTTGGTGTGTACCTAAGTATTCCAACCCTCAGGGTTATACCTATTCCGACGAAACCATCGATCGTTTCGCCAACCTAAAACCTGCGGCTCCTGACTTTGCTATTATGTGGGATAACGCCTACTGCGTCCACGAATTTGACGGCGAGTTTGAGCCTTTCCGGGATATTATCGGTCTGTGTGAGGCTGCCGGCCGTCCCAATATGGCTTATGAGTTTGCGTCCACTTCTAAGATCACTTTCCCCGGTGCCGGCATCTCTGTGATGGCTACCTCTGAGGAGAATATCGCTTACCACCTGAAGCTCATCGGTATCCAGACCATTTCTTATGACAAGGTTAATCAGCTGCGTCATGTGAAGTATCTGCAGAATCGGGAGCATACTCTGGAGCTGATGAAGGAGCATGCTAAGATTCTGGGACCCAAGTTTGAGATGGTACTGAAGATGCTCCGTGCTGAGCTGACCAATAAGGGTATCGCCCACTGGCATCACCCCAAGGGCGGCTACTTCGTTTGTGTTGCTGCTATGCCCGGTACTGCAAAGCGTACTTTGGAGCTGTGCAAGAAGGCCGGTGTTGTGATGACCGAGGCTGGTGCTACCTATCCTTACGGTCACGATCCCCACGATTCTATGATCCGTATTGCTCCCAGTCTGCCTCCCATTGAGGAACTGGAGAAGGCTATGCTGGTGTTCTGCACTTGCCTGAAGATTGCGGCTCTGGAAAAGTATCTGGGTCTTGAAATTATCGAGTAATATTAAAGTCATTGCGAGCCGTGGTTCGCAATGACTTTTTTCTTTACATTTATCATTCTATGCGGTACAATTATCAAAAAAGGGGGTATTTTCTATGACGGAAATGCACAAGAAAGTTTACGCAAAGCGGGCAGAAATCCTCGTTAAAAACCTGAAAAAGCGGCACTTTGATGCCTACTATTGCGATAGCAAGGAAGATGCACTTGCGAAAGCTTTGGAGCTGATCCCGGAAGGAGCCAGTGTGGGCTGGGGCGGTGTCATGTCTGCCAGTCAAATTGGCCTGCTGGATGCGCTTCGTCAGGGAAATTACAACGCTATTGACCGGGAAAGATGCACGACGCAAGAGGAGAAAACACAGGCGGCGAAGGATGCTATGTTTGCGGATGTGTTCCTCACCAGTGCTAACGGTTTAAGCATGGACGGCGAAATGGTGAACATCGACGGTCTTGGTAACCGTGTGGCTGCCATTGTCTATGGCCCGAAAGAGGTGCTGGTTATTGCCGGTATGAACAAGGTTTGCGACACCCTGGAGGATGCCATTACCCGTGCCCGTACTGTGGCTGCGCCGCTGAATCAGCAGCGATTTGAGCTGAATAATCCTTGCACCGTTACCGGCACTTGTGCCGACTGTAAGAGTGAAACCTGCATTTGCAATCAAATTCTCATCTCCCGGCACTGCCGCCCGGTGGGGAGAATCAAATTTATTCTGGTTGGCGAGGATTTGGGACTGTAATTTTTATAAAGGCGGTGAATACCATGGCCAAGAAAAGCTTTGATGTCTACGGCGCTTGGAAGATCGTATGCGAAGATCAGCTTGCATTCCGCCGTGCCCGTGCAAGAAAGTGCATTCAGGAGCCTCTGATTTGCGCGCTGTTTATTTTGCTGACGGCGTTGCTTGCCGTACCTGCTTATTATATGGTCGTTGTGGAAGAGGTGATTGATCAAGGCGGTGTGCCAATGCAGATTCCACTTCTGTGGCAGATCAATCATTGGTTTTGGGGTTTGTTTTCCGATCCGGAGCGAGTCACGTTTATGGGATATGCTTCGGTGATGGCGATTCCTTTTGCTGTATGTGTTGCCATTGGTCTGCCTTGGCGGCTGATTTCAAAGGTTTGGGCTGCAATTGCCATACGGAACAAGGAGGAATCACTTCCTGAAGATTACCTGGGGCAGCTGGAAGCTATCAATAAGAAGATTGCTGCCATCCATCCGGTTGATCCTTCGGCATGGGGACTTGTGACCTTGATTGGTATTCTAATTTCCACATTAGCGGGCTGCGCCATCAGTATGGTGGTTGCGATCCATGGTAAGCTGGATTTTTCCAATGTTCTTGTGATTAGCTTTATCCTGCAGGGGCTGCAGTTTGGTATTTCATTGCTGCTTGGCTTCTTTACCCGGCTCATCACCTTCTGCCGCAGACCCTATCCTCATTACGAGAGCATCGCAGACGATGCCGGTAAGGCGCTTCGTGCAGAGCAAAAGTCGATTAAGCAGCAACAGGAAGAGCAGCAGAGGCAGTCCTTATACAACCAGGGAGCGGATGCTTTCTTTGCCGGGGATTATAAAAATGCAAAGCAGATTCTGAGCAAGGTCCATTTTAAGGACTCCGCAGATGCCGAAGCGCTTGTTTTGCTCAGTAGCGAGAAGAAAGATAAGTCTATTGATAGTATTCGTAAGACTTATGGGCAGCTTTGGAAGGCTTGGGAAAAAGGCTTCCGGGATCCTCGGGTTCGGGAGGCTACTAAGACTGCTCTGGATGTATTCATTCCGGTGATCGACGAGGCGGCTCAGCCGGACATGCTGAAAGCCTTTGCCTGTTTCCTTGAAAGTGATTGGATGGGTGTATCCAATGCCTTGGAGGAGCATGTGAAATATAGTTATCCGGATGCGGTGGCGTTGGATATTGTTTGCCGTACCATGGATCATCGAAACGATCCGGATAAATATGCGGAATGGCTAAAGGCGCTGAAAACTGCAAAACAACGGCGAATTTCGGAAATGTACATCGAAGTTTGTGGTGAATTGATCGGTAAAATGGAAGTTGCCATTCGGCAGAATGAGGATCGTAAAAAGAGAATGGCAGAGGAACGTAGGCTCCGTGAAACCAGCTACACGCCGCCTCCTTCTACGCATGGTGGGCTTCCTCCTTGGGCTGAGCCCAGCGGATGGACGGATTTCCGCACCGGCGACCCACTGTACAGAGTGGATGGTCGCATTGTGGATGCCAATGGCGAGGAAGTCAGCGTCGCTTGGTGGGATTGAGATTAGTGGGGGAGGGTCTTGACCCTCCCCATTTTTTGCGGAGCTAGTGACCTGACTCGTTTGCATTTTTCTCCCCATCGGGGAGAAAAATTATAGTGTCGATGCGGTCGAGCCCGCATCGAGCAACAGTCCACCGGACTGTTGCATTTAATGGTTCGAGTCAGAATCATATACCAAAATACCCCTCCACCAAATGGTGGAGGGGTATTTTGGAGCTAGTGACCTGACTCGAACAGGCGACCTTCTCATTACGAGTGAGATGCACTACCGACTGTGCTACACTAGCAAGCCACAGTATTATATCGGTTTTTTGCCGGAATGTCAACTGCTTTTTAAGAATTGCATTGCCTAAACCGGCTTTCGGTGTTATAATACCACCAAAGAAGGTGAAACAATGAAAAGAATTCTAAAATATATGAAAGGCTACGGCAAAGAGTGCGTGCTCAGCCCGCTGTTTAAGATGCTGGAGGCATCCTTTGAACTGCTGATTCCGCTGGTTGTGGCGCAGATCGTGGATGTGGGCATCGTGGGCGGTGACCGCGGTTATGTGGTCAAAATGTGCCTTGTGATGGTGCTTCTAGGCATAATCGGCCTGGTTTGTGCGGTTACGGCGCAGTACTTTGCCGCAAAAGCCGCCGTCGGTTTTTCTGCACGGTTGCGCTCTCGGCTGATGGAAAAGCTCCTGAGTCTTAGCTACACCCAAATTGATGACCTGGGCACTTCTACCATGGTTACCCGGATGACCTCTGACGTGAATCAGGTGCAAAATGCTGTAAATTTGACACTGCGGCTGCTCCTGCGTTCGCCATTCGTGGTGTTTGGCGCAATGATCATGGCTTTTACAATTGATTTTGAAGCGGCCTTAGTATTTGTTGCAGTGATTCCTGCGCTGTGTGTGGTGGTGTTTGGCATTATGCTGATCACCATGCCCATGTACAAAAAAGTGCAAAATCGCTTGGATAGTGTCACCGGAGCTACCCGGGATAATCTTTCCGGCGTGCGCGTTCTCCGGGCGTTTTGCAAGGAAGATGCAGAAAAAGAGGCCTTTCATAGTAAGACCGAGGAACTGACCGCCAGCCAAATGATTGCCGGTCGTATTTCGGCCTTTTTGAATCCGCTGACTTTCGTGATCGTCAATTTGGCGGTGATTGCGCTGATTCAAGTGGGCGCTATCAAGGTAAGCGGCGGAATTCTGACCCAAGGTTTGGTGATCGCACTTTACAACTATATGTCACAGATTCTGGTGGAGCTAATCAAGATGGCCAATCTGATCATTACGATCACCAAGGGTGTTGCTTGTGCAAACCGTATTGGCGATGTTCTGGATTTGGAAGAGGAAAAAATCGAGAAGGAAAGAACTAGCCTGAGCGGCGGTGTGGAGTTTAGAAATGTTACTGCTCAGTATGCCAAGTCTGCTGAAGCGGCTCTGGAAGGTATCAGCTTTCGGGCTGAGCCGGGACAGACCATCGGTGTTATTGGAGGCACCGGTTCGGGTAAGTCTACACTTGTGAATTTGATTCCTAAGCTGTATGATGCCGCCGGCGGTGAAATTCTGCTGGATGGTGTTCCGGTTTCTCAGATGGAATATCTGTCGCTTCGGAGTCAAATTGGCATCGTGCCTCAAAAAGCGGTGCTGTTCAGCGGCAGTATTCGTGATAATCTGCGGTGGGGCAGGGACGACGTCACCGATGCAGAGCTTTGGGAGGCTTTGGAGCTTGCCCAAGCCCGACAGGTTGTGGAGGAAAAGGAAGGTGCTTTGGATGCCCATGTGGAGCAGGGAGGTACCAACTTCTCCGGTGGTCAGCGTCAGCGCTTGACCATTGCCCGGGCGTTGGTACGCAAGCCCAGAATTTTGATTATGGACGACAGCGCATCTGCTCTGGACTATGCCACCGATGCCGCTTTGCGGCAGGCGATTCGCAGTATGGAAGCGCCGCCTACTACCTTTATTGTTTCCCAGCGAGCCGCTTCGGTGCGCTTTGCGGACTTGATATTGGTGTTGGATGATGGCATGCTGGTTGGAAAGGGCACCCATGAGGAGCTTCTGGACAGCTGTGCCGTGTATCAGGAGATTTATCATACCCAATTCCGAAAGGAGGTGGGTGTCAATGGCTAAGAATAACTCTGTCTTGCGCAAGGTTCTGCTTCGCCTGCGGCGGTATTGGGCGGCCATGATCGGTTCGCTGATTCTGGCGCTGGTGTATGTTGCCATGACGTTGTACATCCCCATTTTGGTGGGCGAAGCCATTGACAGCATTATCGGTGTCGGAAATGTGGACTTTGCCGCTGTGGGGCTGTGCCTGCTGAAGATCGGAATTTGCACCGGTGCGGCGGCGCTGGCACAATGGGTCATGAGTACCCTAAACAATCGGGTGACATATCGCCTAACCCGGGATATTCGCAACGAAGCCTTCGACCACATTCAGAAACTTCCCCTGAGCTATTTGGACAGCCATCCTCAGGGTGATTTGGTCAGCAGAGTGGTGTCGGATGTGGATACCTTTGCTGACGGACTTTTGATGGGCTTTACACAGCTTTTCACCGGCGTGATGACCATTCTTGGCACGCTGGCGCTGATGCTGAGCATTAGCTGGCCCATTGCGCTGGTGGTAATCTGCATTACCCCGGTGTCGCTGCTGGTGGCGAATTTTATTGCAAAAAAGACCTACTCCATGTTCCAACTCCAGACCAAGACACGTGGTGAGCAGACGGCATTCATCGATGAAACCATCGGCAATATGAAGGTGGTCAAGGCCTTTGGCCATGAAAAGGCATCCATGGAGCAGTTTAACGAGGTCAATGACCGGCTGGAAAAGTGTTCCCTGAAGGCGATTTTCTTCTCGTCGCTGGTGAATCCCAGCACCAGATTTGTCAACTCCCTTGTGTATGCCGGCGTGGGACTGGTGGGTGCTATGGCGGTGATCGGCGGTTGGGGTGCATTTTCGATTGGTATGCTCACAAGCTTTCTGAACTATGCCAATCAGTATACCAAGCCCTTTAACGAGATTTCCGGCGTGATTACGGAGCTGCAAAATGCCCTGGCTTGCGCCGGTCGGGTGTTTGAACTTATTGAGGAGCCGGGTCTGACCGAGGAGCCTGCAGCTGATGTACAGTTGCAGGGCGGTGTACAGATTCGGGATCTGGAATTTTCCTATGTGCCTGAAAAGCCCCTGATTCGAGACTTCAATCTGGACGTGAAGCCCGGACAGAGAGTTGCGATTGTTGGCCCTACCGGTTGTGGCAAGACTACGTTTATCAATCTTTTGATGCGTTTTTACGACCCGGATGGGGGAGGGATCACCATTGACGGCGTGAATACCAAGGATATGAACCGCTCTCAGCTTCGGCGGAGTGTGGGTATGGTGCTGCAGGATACCTGGCTCAGCAGAGGCACTATTCGGGAGAACATTGCCATGGGTAAGCCCGATGCAACCGACGAAGAGATCATCACCGCAGCAAAGCAAGCCCACGCCCACAGCTTTATCAAGCGTCTGCCTCAGGGGTATGACACGGTGATTGGAGAATCCGGCGGCAGTCTTTCTCAGGGACAGAAGCAGCTTCTGTGCATTGCCCGGGTGATGCTGTGCCTGCCGCCAATGCTGTTTTTGGATGAGGCGACTTCTTCCATCGATACTCGGACGGAAATGCGCATCCAAAAGGCCTTTGATACCATGATGCAGGGAAGAACATCCTTTATCGTGGCGCACCGGTTGTCTACGGTGCAGGAGGCGGATGTGATTCTGGTTATGCGTGACGGCATGATCGTAGAGCAGGGAAGGCATGAGGAACTGCTGAAAAAGGGCGGTTTCTATGCGAAGCTTTACCACAGCCAGTTTGCGCATTAAAATTTCGAAAAAAGTAAAATTAACACTTGACAAAATACCCTTTATGGAGTATTATAGGCGAGTCGGGCAGAGAACCGCAGACATGGAGAAGTCGCGTAGCTGGCCGAGCGCGCACGATTGGAAATCGTGTATACCCCAAAAGGGTATCGAGGGTTCAAATCCCTCCTTCTCCGCCAAAAAATAACCGTAATCTTGGTACAAGGTTGCGGTTATTTTCTTTTTATGGTATAATACAAAAAAGGCGGTGACTAGATGAATTTGGTGCAAGAATATTTTGTGTTAGTAAACGAAGTGGTTTCTTATAGGGAAACTGTATGTGATGGTGCAACCGCAGAAGTACACAATCGCAAAGTGAAAAGAATGAGTGCAATCGCGACGGAAATTGAGCAAAATTTTCCCGAACTGAAAAACGATTTTTTTGAATTGCTAGTAAATGAAGATAAAGAAATTCGCCTTTGGGTTGCACACCATATTCTTGAGCATATGAACTATGAGCGTTCTTTTAGAAAAACCGCATTAAAGGAAATTCGTCGTATGGCTAGGACGGATAAAACTGCAAATGGTTTTGGAGAAAAAATGTGGTTGAAGGATTGGTATAAGACACATCCAAAGGACAGATGGATCTAAATGCACCCCCTTAAACCCAATTTGCACCCCTTTGACAAGAAAATGCACCCCCTAAAATGACCTTGCACCCCCTAACCCCAAAAGGGGGTGCATTTGCATTAAAATTAGGGTTAGTCTTCATAAAAACAACCCCATCCAGGAGGATGGGGTTGTTTTTATTTCAAGGTAGTTGTAGGGATTTGTTTGCAAGAAATTGTCTTGCATTTTTCTTGCACTTTTGTTATAGTAAAGTTGTCAAATATTTATGAAAAGAGGGAGATTCGATGAAACCTATTGTTTACTTTTCCCGGGAAATCAGCCCTGAGAAGGTGCTGGAGCTCTACAAACTGGTGGACAAGACGCTTCCCGGAAAGGTGGCTATCAAGCTCCATTCCGGTGAGAAGGGCAATCAGAATTTCCTGAAGCCGGAGTTCTGGAAGCCGATCATTGACCATGTAGGTGGCACTGTTGTCGAGTGTAACACCGCCTACGAGGGTCAGCGCAACACCACTGAGCGTCACAAAAAGCTGCTAGTGGATCATGGCTGGGCTAAGTATTTCCCGGTGGATCTGCTGGATGCCGCCGGCCCGGATCTGGAGCTGGATATCCCCAACGGAAAGGCCATTCAGAAGAATTACGTGGGCAAGGATATTGTGAATTATGACTCCATGCTGGTGCTGTCCCACTTCAAGGGACATCCTATGGGCGGCTACGGTGGTGCGCTGAAGCAGCTTTCCATCGGCGTGGCATCCTCTTATGGTAAGGCTTATATTCATGGTGTTGGTGTACCGGAGAATTTCTGGACGGCTGATCGGGATTCTTTCCTAGAGGCTATGGCGGATAGCGCCGGTTCTGTCATCGAATTCTTCAAGGGTAACATCATTTACGTCAACGTCATGAAGAATATGTCCGTGGACTGCGACTGCTGTGCTGTTGCCGAGGATCCTTGCATGAAGGATATTGGCATTTTGGTATCTACCGATCCCATTGCCATCGATCAGGCTTGTCTGGATTTGGTGAACGCCTCCGACGATCCCGGCAGAGATCACCTGCTGGAGCGGATCAATAGCCGCAACGGCGTGCATACCATTGAGGCTGCCGCTGAGCTGGGCTACGGCTCCCGCACTTACGAACTGGTAGAAATTATTTAACGGTAGGTTCAAGAAAAGGCTAAATTTTTCTCTGCGCTATGTGGTATCATGTATGCATACCGTCGCAGCGCAGTGGGATTTGCCGATGCCGGGGAAGGATTCCCGGATGACCCGACGGCCGGTTCGTGACAGACTGCGATATAAAAACATAAGCCCGGAGCTTGCACTGCTCCGTGCACCTGTAAAATAAAAGTAGACACTCACAAAAGTGTGGGTGTCTACTTTTTCGTAGTATAATGGATTTGGAAAGGATGTGAAACAATGGGCAAGAAAGGAATACCACACAGAAAGTTTAGCAAAGAGGAAAAGATG
>JAZONA010000031.1:0-24357 GCA_045654265.1 Faecousia sp. | reverse complement strand
CTGAGGGGGCGGAACAGCACGGACCAGGCACTTGGGCCCTGAGCCGATGAGATCCTCCCGGTGGGCCTTCAGCAGTGCCTCCCGAACCAGATAGTAGTTCTTGGGATTGCGGTACTGGATCAATGCCCGCTGCATGGCTTTTTCGTGGGGATCTGTTGGGACATACACCCGTTCCATAGTACGGGGATCAAGGCCGGTATAATACATGACAGTGGACAGGGTAGAGGGGGTGGGGTAGAAGTCCTGTACCTGCTCCGGGTTGTAGCCCATTTCCCGGATGTACTCCGCCAGCTCGATGGCTTCTTTCAATGTAGAGCCGGGATGGCTGGACATCAGGTAGGGAACAAGGTACTGGTTCATGCCGTACTGCTTATTCAGGGCGAAATATTTGTCCACAAATTTGTTGTAAACCGCATTTTTAGGCTTTCCCATACGGCACAGTACCGCATCGGATACATGCTCCGGGGCGACTTTTAGCTGACCGGAGATGTGGAACTGCACCATTTCCTTGAAAAATGTGTCCTTTTTATCTGCCAGCAGGTAGTCAAAACGGATGCCGCTGCGGACAAAAACCTTCTTCACGCCGGGAAGCTTACGCAGTTTGCGCAGTAGAGCCACATAGTCGGAATGGTCGGCTTTTATGTTTTTGCAAGGAGTAGGGTAAAGGCACTGGCGACCACCGCATGCACCCTTGCTAAGTTGCTTTTCGCAGGCAGGATGACGGAAATTGGCGGTGGGGCCACCTACATCGTGGATGTAACCCTTGAAATCCTTGTCCTTGATCATCAGCTCTGCTTCGGCCAGAATGGATTCGTGGCTGCGGGTCTGGATGATGCGTCCCTGATGGAAGGTCAGTGCGCAGAAGGAGCAGGCACCGAAACAGCCACGGTTGGAAACCAGACTGAACTTGACCTCCTCAATGGCGGGCACGCCGCCGGCTTTCGCATAGCTCGGGTGCCAGGTGCGCTTGTAGGGCAGGGCGTAGACCGCATCCATTTCTTCGGTGGTCAAGGGCTTTTGAGGAGGATTTTGTACTACAAATTCTTTGCCGTAGGGTTCCGCCAGGCGTTTGGCGGTGAAAGGATCGCAGTTGCTGTACTGGATTTTAAAGGATTCGGCGTACTTTCGCTTGTTGGATTTCAGCTCGTCATAGGCAGGGAGAGTGATGGTGGGCAGACTTTCGTCCAGATCAGCGGTCTTAAATACGGTACCGTCGATGTAGGTGATGTCCTTAACCTCCATGCCACTGTTCAGGGCGTCTGCGATCTCTACGATGCTCTTTTCGCCCATGCCGTACATGAGCAGATCAGCCTGACTATCCAGTAAAATGGAGCGCTTTAGGGACTCAGACCAGTAATCGTAGTGTGCCAAGCGGCGCAGGCTGGCTTCGATGCCACCGATGAGAATGGGAACGTCCTTATAAGTGCGGCGGATGAGATTGCTGTAGACCACCGTGGCATAATCCGGGCGCTTGCCCATGACACCGCCGGGGGTAAATGCGTCATTCTTGCGCTTGTGCTTGGTGACGGAATAGTGGTTTACCATGGAGTCCATGTTGCCACCGGACACCAAAAAGCCCAGCCGGGGACGTCCGTAAATATCGATAGAGCGGGGATCCTTCCAGTCGGGCTGGGAGATGATGCCCACGCTGTAGCCGTGGCTTTCCAGCACCCGGCTGATGATGGCGTGACCGAAAGATGGATGGTCAACGTACGCATCGCCGATGACATAGACGAAGTCGCACTGTTCCCAGCCGCGGTCAATCATATCCTGTTTGCAAATCGGAAGAAAGTTCATTGCTTGCCTCCTGAGTAGATTTTTTATTAGTATAACATTTTTTCTTGAAAAAGGGAAGAGGTAGAAAAAAGTAGTTGACAAATTTTGTTCCGTGTGTTAATATATCGAAGTCGCCGAGATTGGCGCATATATGGGCGAGTGGTGGAATTGGTAGACTCGCTAGATTCAGGTTCTAGTGTTCACTGCGGACGTGCGGGTTCAAGTCCCGCCTCGCCCACCATGTATTAACCGTCGACGTTTGTCGACGGTTTTTACTTTTTCTGCACTTTTTAGACATAGAAAGAGGTGGCTGAAATGGTAAATTTTTGGGATTTTAGTGTATGGGGCTTCCTGAGCGTTGTAGGCGTACTGCTTTGCGGTCTGCTGGTTGGCAATATTCTCAGGAGAAAGATTCCTTTCTTAAAATACTCTTTGATTCCAACTTCCGTTCTTGGCGGATTGGTGCTGGTTGTGATCGCAACGGTGTATAAATGGATCACCGGAGATGTAATGTTTGATACGCCTTTCTTTGGCAGCAACGGCACGGCAACTTTGGAGCTGATTACTTACCATTGCCTTGCGCTGGGCTTCATTGCTTCTACCTTTAAGCCTTCTCAGGGTAAACTCACCAAAAAACGCACCGGTGAAATTTTTAACACAGGTGTTACCACGGTATCTACTTATTTGCTGCAGGCGATTATTGGTTTTGCCATATCGATGATTGCAGCTCTGCTTATTAAGAATTTCTTTGTTGCAGCCGGAGTTTTGCTGCCCTTCGGCTATGGTCAGGGTACTGGTCAGGCGCTGAACTATGGCGGTATTTACGAAGTGGATTTTGGCTTCGTAGGAGGTAAGAGCTTTGGTTTGACCATCGCTGCGCTGGGCTTCTTAAGTGCAGCACTTGGCGGTGTGGTTCACCTGAATATTCTGAAAAGACGCGGCGTGATCAAAGTGGGGGATGGCCCCAAGGATGCGCTGAATTCCGAGCAGATTGAGGCCGAGAATGAGATACCCATGCAGGAAAGCATCGATAAGCTGACCATTCAGATTGCCCTGATTTTCGTGGCATATCTGCTGGCGTACCTGATGATGTTTGTATTGGGTAAATTACTGCCGGGGATGAAGTCTGTCATTTACGGCTTCAACTTCCTCCTGGGCGTACTAACGGCTACCTTAGTTAAGAGTGTTTTGGGCTTGCTCCAAAAAACTAAGCTGATGAAAAGAGAATATATCAACAGCTTCCTGATGACTCGGGTGAGCAACCTTTTCTACGATATGATGGTAGTGGCCGGTATTGCGGCTATCCGCTTCAGTGCGCTGAAAGACTACTGGGGTATTATCCTGATCATGGCAGTTGCTGGTCTGTTTGTTACCTATTTCTATAACCGTATTGTTGCCAAGACCTTATTCAAGGAGTATCCAGAAGAGCAGTTCCTGATGATGTACGGCATGCTTACCGGCACGGCCAGTACCGGCATCATCCTCCTGCGTGAGATCGATGGAGAGTTCAAGACTCCTGCCGCAGATAACATGGTCTACCAGAATTTCCCCGCAATTGTATTCGGTTTCCCGTTGATGCTTTTGGCTACGTTGGCGCCGGTGCGTCCGTGGCTGACCATGATCATTTTTGTTGTTTTCTTTGCGGTTATGAACTTGATTTTGTTCCGTAGCAAGATATTCCGCAGAAAGAAAAAGTAATATGTTAAAGGATCCTCCTTTGGGAGGATCCTTTTGCTATATTTGTTGCTCGTTGCCCATAGGATTAGGGGAGGAGGGGTTGCATGTCTTATTCAGTTACATACGGACAAGAATTTTTGAAACGAACTACCAAGAAAGGTTATGGAAAAGTGGTGATATTTGCAGCCGTTTTGGTGATTGCAGTGATTTTACTAAGCATTCCTCAAATTCGTGAACCCATTCGCAACTTTTTGCTTCCCGGTGATGGCGCTGTCACAGCAAAAGCGATTGAAAACTTTGCAGATGATGTGAAATCCGGCACCTCGTTTTATGATGCGGCAGAGGCATTTTGCCTGGAAATTATACAGAATGGCTAAAGGTGTATCCTTGTTTTTTCTTGCATTGACTCTGCTGATTTTGCCTATTCAGTGGTTAGTTGCGATGTTTCTTGCGGTTGCGGTTCACGAAATGGGTCACATTGTTGCGGTGAAAGCATTTGGCGGAAAAATCCATGGATTTTTCTGCGGATGGGATGGCGCATTGATCCATGCAAGATTAGATTCCAGGTGGAAAGAGGTCGTGGCCATATTGGCAGGACCATGTGCAGGCACCGTATTAATCTTATTCAGTCGCTGGATGCCACGGGTGGCAATTCTTGCTGCTGTACAAACTCTATTCAATCTTCTTCCGATATATCCATTGGATGGTGGACGGCTGATCCGATGTTTGGGAGCAGGAAAACGGGTGACAGTGTGTATCGAATATGCTGTGATTATCAGTATGATGCTGGTTGGAATATACCTGTGTTTTTATCTCAGGATGGGATTTCTTCCATTGGTAATGGTTTTTGCGGTGATCTATCGGGTATTTGTGGAAAAACTCCTTGCAAAGCGGCGGGATTTTGAGTACAATAGATGGAAACCTGAAAAATGAGGTAATATCATGACTGAATTGCTGAAGCGTATCCTGCCGACGGTGCAGAAGCCTGCCCGTTACACCGGCGGTGAATACAATGAGATTAAGAAAGATCCATCCCAGGTTCGGGTGAATGTAGCTTTTTGCTTCCCGGATACCTATGAGATCGGTATGTCCAATGTGGGTATGCGGATTTTGTACGGCGTGATGAACGAGATGGATGGTGTTTGGTGCCAGCGGGTCTTTGCCCCTTGGGGCGATATGGAGGAGGCGATGCGCCGCCATGATCTGCCGTTGTGGGCGCTGGAAAGCCAGAAGCCGGTGAAGGATTTCGACATGATCGCCTTTACCATTGGCTATGAGATGTGCTACACCAATATTTTGAATATGCTCCGTCTTGCCAAGGTGCCCCTTAAGAGCGCTGAGCGTGAGGGGCTGCACAATATCGTGTTTGCCGGTGGCGTTTGTGCCTACAATGCGGAGCCTTTGGCGGAGTACATTGACTTCTTTGCTCTTGGTGAGGGAGAGGAGATCACTCCGGAGATCATTAACCTTTACGATCGGGCGAAGCGGGAAGGTTGGACAAAAGAAGCCTTTTTGCTGGCGGTTTCCAAGATTCCCGGCATTTATGTACCCAGCTTCTATCGTCATGAATATAACGAGGATGGCACTCTGAAGCAGATCGTTGCTCTGAATGGTGCGCCTGAGGTCATTACCAAACGGATCGTGGAGAATTTAGATACGGCTTACTATCCTACGAAAATGATCGTTCCTTCCACCGAAATCGTCCATGACCGGGCGAATCTAGAGGTGTTCCGTGGCTGTATCCGAGGATGCCGGTTCTGCCAGGCGGGATTTTCCTGCCGTCCGGTGCGTCGTAAGAGTGCCGAGGTTCTCTTTAAGCAGGCGGTGGATACGCTCACGGATTCCGGTAATAATGAAATCACGCTGTCCAGTTTGTCCACCTCTGATTATCGGGAATTGAAAGAATTAACCGATGAACTGATTCCCTACTGCGGCGAAAATCGGGTGAATCTGTCAGTTCCGTCCCTGCGTGCGGATAATTTCTCCCGGGAGCTGATGAGCAAGCTGCAGACTCTGCGGAAAAGTGGCCTGACCTTTGCCCCTGAGGCCGGTACCCAGCGGCTGAGAGATGTTATTAATAAGAATCTTACTGAGGAGGAGATCCTCACCACATGCACCAATGCTTTTTCCGGTGGGTGGAATAATGTGAAGCTGTACTTCATGCTTGGTTTGCCTACGGAAACCGATGAGGACGTGCTGGGCATTGCGGACCTGGTTTACAAGATCATTAAAGCATGGAAAGAACATGCGGTGAATAAGAAGCGCGGACTGCGTGTCCATGTGGCTACAGCCTATTTTGTGCCCAAGCCTCATACGCCGTTCCAATGGGAAAAGCAGATCGAGCCCAAGGAATACCTGCGCCGGTGTAAGCTACTGAAGGATCATTTCTATTCTAAATCCATCGAGTACAATTATCATGAGCCGGATCTGAGCCGGCTTGAGGCGGTGATGGCCCGTGGCGACCGTCGCTTGGGCCCGGTGATCGAGGCGGCTATGAACAATGGCGCGCGACTGGATGGATGGGATGAGTACTTCCGCTACGATTTGTGGATGGATGCCTTCAAGGCCTGCGGTGTGGATCCTAATTTCTATACAGTGCGTGGTTTTGGTGAGGATGAGGTACTGCCTTGGGATCCCATGGACGTGGGTGTATCTAAGAAGTTCCTCCTTCGGGAACGTAAGCGTGCCTATGAGGCGCAGATTACCCCCGATTGCCGCCACGGCTGTGCCGGTTGCGGCGCAAACCAACTGCTGAAGGAGGTGCCCTGCGATGCCTAGACTGTTGTTTGAGAAGACCGGCAATGCGATCTGGATTTCCCATCTGGATCTGATGCGGGTGTTTCAGCGCGCTTTTAAGCGGGCAGGTTTGCCCCTGACCCATACACAGGGCTTTAACCCCCGTCCCTCTGTTTCTATTGCGCTGCCGCTGTCTGTAGGCGTGGAAAGTCAGTGCGAACTGCTGGATTTTGATTTGGATAATATGTCCGTTCCTTGCGAGGAAATCAAAACTCGGTTAAATAACGCACTTGTTGATGGCGTACGGGTGCTGGATGTGTATGAGAATGGTCGTAAGATCAGAGATTTGGCGCTGCTGCGCTGTGTTCTGGAGTTGGAATATGATGCCGGCGTGCCGGATGGTGCAGTAGAAGCGCTGACGAAGCTGTTCGCTTCGGATTCTTTGACCGTGGAGAAGAAGGGCAAGAATGGCATCACCCAGCAGGACATCATCCCCATGATCCGCAATTTAACAGTGCGGGCAGGGGAGCGTAGTGTCGTTCTGGAGGCGTTGATCTGTTGTCAGAATCCTTCCTTGAACCCCATGCAACTGAGTGCGGCTATTTCGGTCTATGCTCCGGAGCTGGTGCCCGATTTTGTGAAGTGCCGCCGTCTTGAACTGTACGACACAAATGAGAAAATTTTCAGATAAGGAGATCATTATGGATATTGAACTGGAAGAGTGCCCCATTTGCCGGGGAGATGGAATGATTATGCACGAGGGTGGCTGGAATGTGCAGGTGGAGTGCGCCTGCTGCGGTGCTCATACTGTGTACCTTGAGTACGACAATGAGGAGCAGAAAGCTGCCGCAGAGAAGGGTGTAGCGACTCTGTGGAACATGGGAAAAGTAGTCCACAGTGAGCGTGGAGAGTAACCTGAAAAAAATTTTAAAAAAATGAAAAATAATGCTTGCATTTTTCGGCAAGGTGTGATATTATATCGAAGCTGTCGTGAGACGCAAGCAAAATCCGGGTGTGGCGAAGTTTGGTATCGCGCTTGAATGGGGTTCAAGAGGCCTCGAGTTCGAATCTCGACACTCGGACCAACAAAAAGCTCTGAAATCGTAAGATTTCAGAGCTTTTTGTGTTTTTATCGACATTTTCTCGGGCCAATAGTTAGGTATAAGAAATCCGCCAATTCCGGTTGTGTGAAATGTTGGTGGAATGAGAATAATTTCGTGTTGCCAAACTTATTTTTATGGACTTCAAACAGACCTGACAAAAGATGGCATTGTTGCTGATGATGGTTTGCGGCTTGCGGAGCAGTTGTCTGGCCCGAATGAGTCAGGCGATAAAGATTATAAAGCCCCTTCGGCATATATCTATGTTGTACTGGTTCGGTTTTTCTGTGCAAGAATATCAGTACTTGATGGGCGATACCTTTTTGAATAAGTATTCCTGATTTTATGCCTAAATTGACAGGAATTCTTGAAAAAGGTAGAAATTTAGAAATTCTTCTGTTATAATATAATTCATAAATCGATTTTTTAATCTTCGCAGGAAAAGGGGGGCTGCAGATGTCAGTTGCATATGGTATCATTGCGCTGATTTCTCTGGGCATGGTGGGCGCTTGCGTACTGGCGGACAAAAAACGGGATATTTGGCTTCTTTTGGTGTTTGTATCGGTATCGCTCTGCAACCTCGGTTACTTCATGACCTCTATATCCAAGGACCTTGCCGATGCGCTCAACTCCAACCGCATTGCTTATCTTGGCAGTGTGTTCCTGCCGTTCTTTCTTCTGATGATGATTCTGCGTTTCTGCGGAATCAAGCGCAGAAAACCGCTGACGGTAGCATTGGTTGCGGTAGGCATCGTGATGCTTGCCATCACCACAAGCCCCGGTATTCTGCCGGTCTATTACAGCACCGTGGATATTAAGATTGTGGACGGCTATACCAAGCTCGTCCGTGAATATGGCCCGCTGCACCTTTTGTACTACGTTTACCTCATCGGCTATATGCTTTCGATGATTGGTGTGACGCTGTACGCCATCGGCAAAAGAAAGATCAAATCCCGCAGCCATACGGTGCTGCTTTTGTGTGCTGCTTTCTGCAACATTACCATCTGGCTGGTGGAGCAGTTCCTGCCCCGTGGCTTTGAATGGCTTTCGGTGTCCTATATCATCACGGAATGCCTGATGCTGGTGATCTACCGTTCTATGCAAAAGCAAGGATTGATGGGCCTCGATGAAAGAACGCAATCGTACACCATCAATGTTTTGCTGGCGGTATATCTGCTGCTGTTTGCTAATTTTGTCCGGGTGGCGACCAAGGAAACCACCGAAGCCATATATATTATTTCTCAAATAACGGTGCTGATGATTTATATTGGCATCCTTGTATTCTGGGGGGCATCGGTGTACGACCGGATCGTGAATAAGACGATTCGCCGTTACCTTATCACCCTCGTAGGGCTTATGATGCTGTGGATGCTGATGCGAACCCTTCGTCATACGGTGTTTCTGCGGGTTTTCCCTATGGGACAATGGTGCTGGTACGCTTACTATATTTCGATGATCCTCATTCCGCAAATTTCCGTAATGGCGGCCAAATGTATCGGCAAACCCGAAGAATACCGTCCGCCAAAGAGCTGGTATCTTTTGTACATACCGTCGATTGCTATGATTATCGGAATCCTCACAAACGATTTGCATCAGTGGGCGTTCCGGTTCCATCAAGGTTACGAGATCGGCTGGGATATTTATCAGCACAATATACTCTATTATATTGCAACGGCGTGGATCTTCCTTAGTATTGCTATCATGATTACGGAAGTGATTCGCCATTGCCGTATTCCCGGGTCTAAAAAGACAATTTGGCTTCCTATCGGTTTGCTTTGTATTGCAGTTGTTTATACCGTGCTTTATGCAGTGGATAGCAATCTGTTCGGCTTCATCGAAATGACCGCCGCACTTTGCTTTACGGTGGTTGCCATTTGGGAGAGCTGTATCAAAACCGGACTCATTCAGTCCAACAGCCATTATGACGAACTGCTCAAATGCTCAGGCCTCGGTGTGACGGTGGTGGACAACGATTACACGGCGCATTTCCGCTCCGATGATGCGCTGACGCTCTCCAAGGAACAAATGGGCGAAGCTACCTGGAACCCCATTATGCTGGCCGACGGCATCCGGGTGTCCAGTCGGCAGATCCGCGGTGGCTATACTCTGTGGCAGGAGGATCTGTCTGAATTGCTGGAGATCCTGGATGAGCTGAAAGAGCTGCGGGAGGAATTGAAGGATTCCAATGCGGTCTCCATGGAAAATTACCAGATGGACAAACGCATCCGCACCCTTGTGGAAAAGAACCGTCTGCACGATGAATTACATAGACAGACCGCGCATCAAATCCTCCTGCTGAATGATTGGCTGACAAAACTCATGGAAACCGACGATGCAAAAGAAAAGCGGGAACTGCTCCGCCGGATCGTGGTGGTGGGAGCCTACCTCAAACGCAGAAACAATCTGATTTTGGTAAGCGAGCAGGATGGCTTTATCGAAGAGGAGGAGTTAAGCTTAAGCATTGGGGAAATGATGAAGAACCTGCAGCTTGCAGGTGTTCACTGTGCCGCTTCGGTGCAGTTTGATATGGACATTCCCTCGAAGATCGTGCTGCAGCTTTTTGACTTTTACGAATATGTGGTGGAAAATGCTTTTGACGGTTTGACCGATCTTCTGGCCCGATTCTTCAGCAGGGATAACTGCGTTTACTGCTGCGTGGATGCTGTGTGCAGTCTTGACTTGACTGTGCTGGCCAACGAGTCTGTGTCGGTTAGTGTGACAGATGAGAACTATTACACACTTTCCTTCCGCGCAGAAGGAGGTGACGGCAAATGATGAGCTATTTTTGCGATGTTGGTATGCTTTGGCAGGTTGTTCTGCTTGTGCTCAGTCTTCTCACCGTAATCACCCTCACCGGCTGCTGTGCCCTCTTGTTCCGACATAGATACCATACCATTAAGCGGTTCACAATGAGTGCTGTTTTGATTTTGAATGCCGCACTCTATGTGATGATGCAGGTAGATAGCCGCCTGACAGGTGCAGAGCATTCCTTACATCTGCCGTATGTGTTGGTAGCCGGTGTGACCATGGCATCTTTGGGACTTTCCGTGTGGACGATCCTGCGTGAGACCCAAAATCGCAAGACCATCAACAACACCTCCATCAAAGAAGCATTCGATAATTTGCCCACGGGCGTTTGCTTTTTTAATGAATCGGGGCTTCCGGTGCTGTGCAACCGGGAGATGCACCGTTTTTCCTTTGCGGTCAGTGGCAAGGATGTGCAGTTCATTACGGATCTGCAGGATGTCCTTGGAGAGGATTTTGCGCTCAGAGACGGCGCAGTAAGGGATGGCAAGATATTCACTGTGCCCAGTGGAAAAGCGTGGCAGCTGGAAAAGCGCACAATCACGGATGAAAAGGGGTTCGGCTATACGCAATTTGTTGCGCTGGATGTGACCGATCTGCAGAAAAGACGTGTAGAGCTGACTGAGGAAAATAATCAGCTTCGCCGGGTGCAGGCGGATCTGAAGCGGCTTTCTGCCAACGTGGTTGTCATTACCCGTGAGGAAGAAATCCTCAATACGAAAATGCGCGTCCACGATGATATGGGCAGATGCCTTGTGGAAGCACAGAAGTATCTCCGTGACAGTGGGAATGCGATTCCGGAAAGCGTGGTGCATTCCTGGCACAGAGCGGTGTCCATGCTCAAATATAATAATGAAACCGGCGATGAGGATATGCTTTTGCAAATTCGCCAGACCTGCCGGTCGTTAGGTTTGGAATTCAGGCAAATCGGTACGCTTCCCCGGGAGGAAACCGCCGCCTATCTGCTTACCTGCGCTGTCCGGGAATGCGTGACCAATGCGGTGCGCTACGCCCAGGCAAGTGAGCTGTATGCCGAGTATGTGGAAACAGAAAATCTGGCTACGGTTGTGGTTACCAACAATGGTAAACAGCCCGAAGGTGAGATCGTTGAGGGAGGCGGACTTTCCACTCTGCGTCGTCGTGTGGAACGCTCCGGAGGCACCATGATTGTGCAATCCCTGCCAAAATTCAAATTGACCGTAACCGTGCCCAAAGGAAAGGAGGGGGTATTATGACCAGTGTTTTGATTGTGGAAGATCAGAGAATGGCTCAGGAAAACATGGAGTCCATCATCAAAGCCAGTGAAAACTACACCCTTGCGGGCATCATCCCCAACGCCGCCGATGCGGAGCTGTTCTGCATGCGGGAAACGGTAGATCTTGTGCTGATGGATGTGTGTACTGCCCGTGATGAAAATGGCATCGAAGCCTGCGGCGTGATCAAAAAGAAATTTCCCCAGATCAAGATTATTGTTGTCACATCCATGGCGGAACATACCTTTATCGAGAAAGCAAGGGAGGCGCAAGCCGACAGCTTTTGGTATAATGATGCCAGCCACGGTGAGTTGGTTTCCGTCATGGACAAGACTATGGCAGGAGAGCATATTTTCCCGGATAAGACCCCCGAGGTCAGATTGGGCCTGACTACCAGCTATGAGCTGACCAATTCTGAGTTGGAGGTGCTTCGTGCGTTGATGCAAAGCACTTCCGATGAGGATGCGGCCAATATGCTCGGATGCAGTAAAGCGAATGTGCGCTGGCATGTGGGTAAAATACTGGAAAAGACCGGCTACCGGACAAGGATGGAGCTGCTCATCGCCGTAGCCCAGAAAAATCTGATCATCGTTACCCCAGATAAGGCGCTGGACGAGGAGAATTATTAATAAGTAAATATAGAAGCAACCGCCCCTCAGTGTTTCTGAGGGGCGGTTCTCTGTCTTCCGGTGAAAGCACAATTGAAAAAGTGAAAAAACGTCACAAATACTATTACTTGTACTAGTGACCTTTGTCCGCGAAATATGTACAATAAAAATGGTAAAGGGCAATGTATGCCCATATCGTGAAATTACTCAGGAAAGAAGGTGATGCCATGAGGCGGATTGCTATCAATATGCAAAATAATTTATTTTGCAATGCAATTGCTGATACCTTACGCAGGTCGGGTAACGAGCTGGAGCCCTATGTTCTGGACTCGCCTGAAAGGATCGTGGAAGAATGCAGATGGCTTGCACCTTTCGCTCTGCTGATGGAGGTTACGGGCTACACCCCGTGGCTGCTGTGCGAACGGCTAAGAATTCGCAATGCGGTTAAGGAGAAGAACCCGGAATGCAAGATTGTTCTCGTTGTGGACGAAAATGCGGAAAGGGAAGTTGCCAGGCAGGTCAAGCAAGCAAAGAAGGATGGTCTCATCGACCAGTTTATTTACGGCTCAATATCCGCAACCTACCTTGCGGATATTGTGGATAGTCTATGAGACAGGCGACAAAGAATGTTGCCCTGCAAACCTGATTTTCAAAATGGAGGAAACAGAAAATGAAAAAAAGATTGTTCAGTATTTTGATGCTGGTGGTATTGCTCAGCTCACTGCTGGCAATGGCAATTCCCGTGGCGGCTTTGGAATCAACAGTTCTGGAGATAACCGGTAAAGCCAGCGGATATATGGATGCAGAAGGCCTTTACGGCCCCAAATTTTCCAACTTTACCGCAAAGGGAAACAGCGGTCTGGGAAATAATGTTGGTATCTCTATGGATTTTAACAATTCCTACTTTTATACAGATCAAGCTTGTAAAACATTGCTGAAAACCGCTCCGGTAAAGGGCCAGACCTACTATTTCTATATGGAAAGCAAGCCCAGAATGGACACGGACTTTTCCAAACTGAAGACAGAAAACTGTAAGCTGACCATGGATGGCATTACCCCAAAGGTGCTGTCCATTACCCGTAAAACCGAAACCAAGCCCAATAACCCGGCCACCTATTATTATGTGCGCATCGTTGTCTCTGCAAAAATCGATGCCCTGCCGATCGATAAGGTGACCATCTCCGGCTTCAGCAAGCCCACTGTCGGTGCCTATCCCGATACCTCCGTGACGGTTAACAGCAACTGCAATGTGCAGGTTACTTGGAGAAAGGGTATCAAGACAAATGTGACCACCAAGCCTTCTACTGAGAAGATCGCTGGTGCGGACATCCTGGTGGCTGCTTTTACAATTACGCCCAAAACCGGCTACTACTTCCCCAACAACGGTAGTGCAACCGAAGTTGTGGAGAGCAACGGGCTGAACTTAGGTGTAATCGGACATGGCAAAAACGAAATCAGGCTCCAGACCGATCAGATCAGAATGGATAAGCTGACCAAGGTGGATTGGTTGTTTAACGGCGTGGAGCTGAATTCCACCGACGGCTACTACTATTTGGTTACCATTAGAGGCAATGCCACATTCAGCAGCGGTGCATCCTACAGACTGGATGCCCCGGATCGCTATCTGTTTAGCGATGCAGATCTGAAAAAGCCCCTGAAGAAGGAGCCTAAGGAGGGAACTACCTATTACACCCGCATTTCCCTTAGGGATACCACGGCAATTCCCACCTTTGCTGAATTTGATTGCACAAAGAATCTGACCGTGAAGGTGGATGGCTTTGATGTTGCTATTTTGAAGCAGAGCTATGAGCGGGATGGCTTCAGCGGCGATAAGATTTGGTTCTACCTCTCCCTGACAAAGCAGATTCCCAAATACACAATTTCCTTCAACCATGGCGGCGGCAGCGGCATCATGAAACAGGTAGTCATGGAGGAGGGGAAATACACCCTTCCGGAATGTACCTTTACCGCTCCTGCCGGTAAGCAGTTCAAGGCGTGGCTGGTTAGCGGCCGTGAAAGAGCCCCCGGCTATGAAATGACTGTCCGGGAAAACATGACCCTAACGGCTGTGTGGGAGGATATTCCTGCCGTTACTTATAAGGTTACCTTTGCCTCCGGTGGCGGCACCGGCACCATGAAGGTCGTGGAAACCTCCGGTGAGTATGTCCTGCCCAAAAATGGCTTCACCGCTCCCTCCGGCAAACAGTTTAAGTGCTGGAAGGTAGGAGGCGCCCAAAAGCAGCCCGGTGACAAGATCGTTGTGACGGCGAATACCACGATTACCGCTGAATGGGAGAATGTCCCGGTTACCACCTACAAGGTCACCTTCGCTGCCGGTGGCGGCAAGGGCGTGATGAAGGCGGCAACGGATATTGCCGGCAGTTACACCCTGCCTGAATGTGATTTCAGCGCCCCCGCCGGCCAGCGATTCAAGTGCTGGAAGGTAGACGGCGCACAGAAGCAACCCGGTGAATCCATTTATGTGAATGCAAACAAGCAAGTCACCGCTGTATGGGAGGATATCCCCGAGGAGCCTACCGTGCCCGATGTGACTGAGCCTACCGAGCCCGACGTGACTGAGCCTACCGAACCCGACGCAACCGAGCCTACCGAGCCTGATGTTACCGAGCCTACTGAACCCGATGTCACCGAGCCTACTGAGCCCGATGTCACCGAGCCTACCGAACCCGATGCAACGGAGCCTACTGAGCCCGATGTAACGGAGCCCACCGAGAATCAGGATCAGACGAAGCCCCAGGAGCAGCCCTCCGAGGACGATGCAGATCAAGCCCAGGGTATCCCGGTGTGGGCGATTATCTTGATTTGCATTGGCTGTGTCGCAATTGGTCTTTTGGTAACGGTCTTGATCGTATTTAAGAAGAAATAATGCTGCGTCAGGATGCTTCCCCATACCGGGGAAGCAACTCTGAAAGGAGAATCGTAATGAAAAAGAGAATTTTTCAGGTGCTTTTTCTGGCCGCATTCGCGTGTTTGCTGTTTTTTGCACTGCCTACCACCGCTCAGGCAGAGGAAAGATACTGCTATGAATGTGAAGATATGTCCATGTTCTGCGAATACTGCGGTGACAAATGCGTGGCATGCAACACCGGCTGTGATAACTGCTGGGCCTGCGAAGATTGCCTGACTTTATGCTCGATCTGCGAGGATGCCTGTGTTGTTTGTAACATCGGCTGTGACAATTGCTGGAGTTGCGAAGATTGCCTGCAATTGTGTACGGTCTGTGAGGATGTATGCGCAGTTTGTGAGGTTGGATGCGACAACTGTTGGATATGCGAAGAGTGTATTAAAGTTTGCCAGAACTGTGATGCCTGCCTTGAATGTGCTGGAGACGGCTGCGGCAATGGATGTGAGCAGCTTTGTGAGGATTGCTGCTCTGAAAACGATGCCCGATGTGTCATCTGCCACGAATGTGTTCTATGCTCGTCCATAAAATGTGAAGAATGCGGATTCTGTGTTGACTGCGCACCCGAGTGCCAAATGTGTGATGAGTGCCTGGAATGTGCCGGCGATGGCTGCGCCAATGATTGCGGGCAAATCTGTGAATCCTGCGTTGGCGACAACGAAGGCGCCTGTCCGGAGTGCGGACAGTGCTTCCTCTGCGTGAACTGGAAATGCGACAGCTGCTATATGTGCGAAGATTGCATGACCGAGGAATACGCCTGCTCCATCTGCGATGAATGTATCGAATGCAATGCCTCCGGCAAGTGTGAAAACTGCTATGCCTGCTGGAACTGTGTCCCGATCTGCACCAGCTGTGAAAACGCCTGCACCGAGTGCAGCACCCTTTGCTCTGATTGTGAGGAATACTGCGAGGATTGCGCCATAATCTGTGAAAGCTGCGGCGTTTGTGAAAACTGCGTCCAGCTGTGTGAAGATTGCGGCCTTTGCGAAAACTGCGTCATGTTGTGTGACGGCTGCGGTGTTTGTGAAGAGTGCGTTGATCTGTGTGCCGGTTGTGAAGAGATCTGCGAGGATTGTGCCAGTGATTGGTGTATGGAGTGCGGCAGCTGCGACGATTGTGTTCAGATCTGCGTGAGCTGCTACGCAATTTGCGAGGAATGCGCCGATGCCTTCTGCAGCGCGTGCTACACCTGCAGCAATTGTGAGGATATCTGTACCGGCTGCGAGGAACTTTGCAAGGGCTGCGCCTTTGAATGGTGCAACGATTGCGGTTCCTGCGGCGATTGCGTGATCGTATGTTCCGAGTGTGGGAAGATGTGTAAGGATTGTGTTGCCGATTGGTGCATCAACTGCGACAGCTGTAGCGATTGTACCGAATTCTGCCCGGATTGTAATGACTGCGTCCGCTGCTGTATGTGCGACGGCGGCATCGGCGGCGGTGATGATGAGGGTGGCGAGCACATCCACAGCGTTACCAAGATTGACGGCTACGATGCCACTTGTACCGAAGCCGGTCAGCATACCTATTATGTGTGCGAATGTGGCAAATGGTTTGAAAATGCCTCTGCCACCAGAGAAATCACCAGCAAAAAAGCAATTATCATTCCTGCGGGGCATTACTTTGGTAAGCTGATCGAACAGTTGGATCCCGTTCATAGTGCTGACCGGCTGGAAGCCGGCATGAAGCCCCACTATATTTGCAGAGATTGCGGTAGCTATTTCACAGCCAACCAAAAAGAAACCGATATCGATTCCCTGAAGATTCCGGAAAACACCCATACTTACAGCGGCGGCTGGACGTATAAGGGACCCGACGGACATGGCAAAGCCTGCAGCTGCGGTGCTATTGAGGAAATCAAGCCCCATACTCCTGGCAAGGCAGCTACGGAAACCAAGCCGCAGGTTTGTAAAGATTGCAGTTATGTGATCGCCCCTCCGAAGAATCACAGCCATAAGCTCACGAAGGTTCTCAGCAAGGAACCCACCTGCACGGAAAAGGGTCAGAAAGAGCACTTTACCTGTGATTGCGGAAAATGGTTTGAAGATGCGGAAGCCAAGAAAGAAATTACACTGCTCACCAGCCTTACGCTTCCTGCGGCTCACCACTATGGCCCGCTGATTCTGGAGAAACCTGCCGTTCACACCCCTGAGGGCGAGATCCAGCCCGGCATGAAGGCACATTACGAGTGCGAGGGCTGTGAAAAGATTTTCAACGCCAACAAGCAGGAAAAAACCGCTGAAAGTCTGGCGGTTAACAAGGTGGCACACCGTTTCTACGACGAAAACGAGGACGGCAAGTGCGACGACTGTGAAGTCATTCTGCAGGACTACGAGGAGCAGCTAAAAGAGGAGCAGAAGGAACCGGAAGATCAGAATCCAGAACCTGAACAGAAGGATCCCGTTAAAAAAGTCGATAAATCCAAGGGTATTCCCTGGTGGGCTGTGGCGCTGATGGCAGTATTTTGTGGTGCCATTGGTGTTTTGGCGGCTCTGTTGATCGTTAAGAAAATGAAGCAGAAAAAGGCATAAAAGCAGCGAGGGCGGAGGCGGCACCGCCGTCACCACCCTCGCATCCCAATGGAATGAAAGGATTTGCCTATGCGACGCACCAAACGTACCGGCAGCTTTTGGCTGTGCCTGCTGATTAATATGGCGCTGAATCTGGAATGGACGATCCCAGCCTGGATTTTGCTGGCAATGCATTTCTGTCTTGGATGGTCTATCTGGTGGTTTGTGCTGGCATTGGCGCTGTGGATTATCAATATTATTTTCTGGATGCGTGTTTTGGGTTGGGCAGGGGACTGCGCCAGAACACCGGATCCCCCAAAAGAAAACAAAAACCCCTATTCCGTTGGCAACGAAAAGGGGAGGCACGAATAAATAAGAATGGCGGTGATCGTTTTGTGTCTGGCAACTTTGCGCTCTCTGTTCGGATTCAAGACCGTTGACACCCCGGGAATGGAAAATTGGGAGAGCTTCAGCGTTTCCAGAAGCGACAGCTACGCACAGCACAATTTTTATATATCCGTGAAGCGCCATAAAAGCAGGTATGTGGTCAGAGGTGCGCTCCGGGATGATGATGGGACGGAATATGAAGAGAACAAGGGAATCGTTCTTCCCAGGAAAGCTTGTGTAAAGATTGATGCGCTTCAGCCACAAAACTTGCCCAATGTGACTGCGTCCGGGGAAATAAGTCCGGATGAGGATTTGATCGTTCTGGATGCGCCGGAGGTTCAGGTGGAAGTTGCGTATACAGACGGAATGCTGAACCTCAAAGTGGATGAGGACAATTTTTCCATCCGGGTGTACCGAATCGTGATGCCGTATTTTAAGTAAATGCGGCTGGAAGTCACCGTTTATATGTCACAGTATCCCTAATAAAAAGGAGGATTATTTTATGAAGAAGAAAATCGGAATGATTAGCTGTTCCTTGCTACTGGTACTGGCACTTGTGCTGGTTCTGCTGCCCGGTCTGCAGACCGAGGCGGAAGCTGCCGCTGCTACCAGCATCACAGTCAACGGCTACGACCTGCCCTCGGGCTACTATCTGCCTACGGCAACCTGGGTAAAGACCACCACCAAGCCATCAGGGAGTTATTTCTACTATTATAATGGCACCCTGACCATGTACAATGTCACCCTCACCGGTGCCAGCGGCACCCGTGCCATCTACGCAGAGGGTGACTTGGTTGTGAGCCTCTCCGGCACCAACAAGCTCACTACCACCAATGCCTACGGCATCCGCTCTACCGGCACCCTGAAGTTCACCGGCTCCGGTAGCTTGACTGTTAACAGTAGCGGTTATGATGCCATCTATTCCAGCGGCAATATGGAATTTGCCCAGACCGGCACCGTTACAGCTACTGCCACCGGTGCCACCTCCAGCGGCGTGGAAACCGCCGCAAAGCTGACCATCGGCGGCAACTTGAATGCGACTGCCGAATCGAGCTACGCCATTTTTGCTATGGGTGATATTGCTATGACTAAGGGTACGGTAAACGCTACCGGTAACTGTACTTACTCTGCCGGCGGCATCCGCTCCAATGGCGCAATCACCATCAGCGGCGGTACGCTGAACGTCACCAGTAAGTCCGACGGCATTATCTCCAAGTACGACTTCTGGCAGAAGGCCGGTAATGTGACCGTCAATGCGGACTGGAACGGTATCGTCGTTGAGACCGCTACCAACAATGCCATTATCCATGAAGGCGTGATGACAGTCACTGCCGTGAGAGACGGTCTGAAGGCCCAGAAGTTCTATATGAACAGCGGCCACGGCTATATCAAGTCCACCAATACCTCCAGCGATTCCAGTTACTATGCTGTGAAGCTGGCAGGCAACACCAGCACCTATTTCTCCATGAAGGGCAATGTGAAGGCCAGCGGCTCCACCACCACCTCAAGCGGTGGCCTGACGAGCCTGACTTATGCCAACCTGCCCACCTATGATTATGTGTTCTTCACCGGCTATATCACCGTCAATGGCGTAGAACTGAGAGATGGTCAATATCTGTCCAGCGGTGGTACCAGTGCAATAAGCAGTAAGCCCACCACCGGCGGCTATGCCACCTACTCCGGAAACACCCTGACCCTGAACAATTACGAGGGCAGCAGCACTTCTGCTTCCGGCGTTTATTCCAAGTACGACCTGAACATCGTTCTGGCTCAGGGTAGTGTCAACAAGCTTACTACCGATGTTGCGGCCGGCACTACTTATTGCGGCATCAATGTCAGTGGTACACTGAGTATCAGCGGTTTGGGTCAGCTGAACATCAGCGGCGGTAAGTATGCTGTCTATTCCACCGGCAGCATGACCCTTAGCAATACGCAGGTTGTTGCAATCGGCGGCGGTATCTATTCCGGCAGCGCACTGAAGTTTACAAATGCTAGCGTTGGCGTGTACCAGCTGCTTTCCGCTGCTGCCGGCACCCATGCCATTCAAGCTGCCGGCGATGTTAATATCGACGGCGCCGCAGGCGTGGTTTATATCAATAGCCCTGACAAGGTCGATGGAAGCTATGTCAGAGGCATTGTGGGCAAGAATATTACCATCAACAGCCCTATGGGCATTACGTCCTCCGGCGTTGGTATTCGCGGCGAGGGAGATGTCACCATCAAAGGTGGTACAATTGAAGTCAACGCAAAGCTGGGCTCCGGTATTTATGCCGCAGGAACTATGACGATCTCCGGTGGCACCGTAGATGTCACTGCCTATAACAACGGCTTGGCTGCCAATAAGATCGTTGTCACCGGCGGCCAGATTACTGCGGTTTCTACCTACACCGGCGACGATGCAGCAAACAAGGCGATTGATGTGCCGGGTAACACCACTACCTATTTCCAAATTCCCAGCACCTCGGCCTTCCTGGCATCCACTGATACGACCTCCAGCTACAATGTGGGCAATTTGAATAATCTGGCAACCTATGACTGGGTGCGCATCGGTGATTTTGTGTATCTGCATGACGTGGAGCTGCCCTCCGGCTACTATTTGGAAAGCGGCAACTCTACAGCAACCATTACTACGGTTATGCCCTCCAGTGGTGAATATGCTTACTATGAGGATGGCGTATTGACTCTGCGCTATTACGAATACAGCGGGAACTCCATCGCCATCAGAGCCTTCGCTGATTTGACTGTCGAGACACTCGGCGGCAGCACGATCAACCATATTATTTCCCATGCCGGTGATCTCACCTTTATGGGCAGCGGTGTCTTGGATATCAAGCGGAATATGGCCAATGACGCTGTGAATGTCGCGGGCGATGTGTATGTCAAGACTGGTAGAATCACCATTGACGGCTCCGGCGGCAACGGTATTGACTGCAAGCACTTCTATCTGAACGGCGGTAAGGTATGGTTGGATGCCTACTTCAACGGCATCAATGTTGATACCGGCCTGACCGTTAATGGCGGTGCCCTGATCGCTACAAGTACCGCCACCACCAATGATACCCTTTACAGTGCGATCAATTCTACGGCAACCGCTCCCACAATCACCATTAAGAGCGGCCTGAACCACATGGTGGGCAGGACAGCCTCGCCTGATGATGGCCTTTCCACCAGCTTCACCGAGGGAGATTATGACTTTGTGGCAGTAGGCGACTTGGTCATGGTTCGTAATGCGATTCTTACCCTTGGCGACTACATAAGAAACGGCAATAGCACTCCCACTTTAAGCGGTGGTGCAGACAACTATGCCTACTACTCCAGCAGCAATCGGCTGATCCTGAAGAATTACCAATTCTCCGGCAATGAGGATGGCATTGTTTCCAACGTGGATCTGACCATTTCGCTGGATGGTGCCAATAAGCTGGATGTGGGTAGCAAGAGCGTCAGCGGAAATGTTATCTACTGTGACGCTATTCGCGTTGCGGGTGACCTGACTATTGAAGGTTATACCAGCGCTACCGAATCTCTGACCGCCAAGTCTCAGAATGGCTACGCTATCTATGTTGACGGCAAGCTGACTGTCAAGGGTGAAAGCATCACCGCTACCTCCGGCAACGCCTGGGTCGTTTCTGCTGGCGACTTCAGCCTTACCGGCGGTATCTTGAATGTGACCAGCACCACTACCTCTACTGACAGCTTCGCTTATGCCATGAGAGGTGTCAATAGCCTGAATGTTTCCGGCGGCACCTTGAATGTCACCGCTCCCAAAACTAACGGTATTTCTGTAAATAAGGGCAGTATGACTGTTTCCGGCGGCGTTGTGAACGTCACCAGCCCCGGTGGCAACGGTATTGTGATCGATGTGGGCAACCTGACTGTTTCCGGCGGCGAGTTGAATGTTTCCGCGCTGTACCATGGCGTTGAGCTGAAGCAGGCACGGGTGAATATCTCCGACGGTTTCCTGACGCTGTCTTCTACCAATACCGCTTCCGACTCCTCCTACTGCGCTTTGAAGCTGGCCGGTACCTCCAGCGATTACTACAATGTGGCAAGCGCCGTGAGTCAAGGTGCATGTCTGAGCAGCACCAAAATCGATTTGGATAAGCTGTCTGCCAGTAACCTGAATAGCTACGATTATGTGCAGATTGGTAAATATATCGAGATCGGCGATGTTACTGTCAAGAATGGCTGGTCCATCAACGGCAGTGGTAACTTGGTTCAGGGTAACGGCGGTACCGGCTATGCCTATTATGTATCGCAATATGCCGGCAATACCTTGACTCTCAACGGCTATAGCTACAGCGGTGCAAGCAAGAACGTCGGCTGCATCAACGCCTTCACCGACTTGACCATCCATGTAACCGGCAACAGCACCATTACCACCGGCGGCTATATCGGCATTCAGGTTGTAGGCAATGTGACCTTTACCGGTACGAAGCAGCTGACTATCAAATCCGAGAACTATAGCCTGCATGCAAGCGGTAATGTGACGTTCAACGGCGGTGATATGGATTACAATTCCACAGACTCCACGGCTCTGTTCGCCAGCGGCAATGTAACCTTGACCAAGGGAAAAGTATACCTGAGCTCCTCCGTCGGTTCTGCCTTGTTTACGGAGAAGGATTTGACCGTTTCCGGTGGTTCTTTGATTGGCTTTGCTTATCAATACGGCATCTACGCTGATAATGTATCCGTTACCGGTGGCAATCTGGTTGCCAATTCCAGTAATACCACTTACGATTCCACCTACAGAGCGCTGATGGCAGATTCCTTCACCTGCGCATCCGGTCTGTATGTGGCCGCTTCCACCGGCAGCGACACGGGGGCCATTGCGATTTATGATAGCGCAAAGCGGAACGAGTATGACTACATCTATGTGGGCGATTATGTCATTGTCAATGGCGTACTTATCCCCAATGGCTACTATCTGACCCAGGGCAGCGTTGTGCCTACTGCTTCTGTCAATGCTTCCAGCTATGTTTACTACAGCAGCGGCAAGCTGACCATGTCCAACTTTACTTACTCCGGAGAATCTGCAGCTATCCAGGCCCCTGGCGATTTGGAAGTGATTCTGGGTGGCGTGAACAACTTGACCGCTACCAATGACAATGGTATTTACATTGTCGGCGATTTGACCATTACCGGTCCCGGCAGCCTGGAAGTCAGCGGTACGCGCAATGGTGTGTGCGCTGATCAGTTTGTCCAGAAGAGCGGCAAGTTCACCGCAATCTCCAAAAACACTGACATCAATGCGGATTACAAGGCTCTGGATGTCAGTTCCGTGGATCTGTCGGGCATTAGCGACTATGCGCTGATTGCCAACTATGACCCCACCAGCGAAAAGGCTAAGCCTTATGAAAGCTTTGAGCGCCTGAGCTATCACTACGTTTCCTTCGAGCCTTTCTACATCAAGGTCAATGGCATCGAGATGGGCGACGGCGAATACCTGCTGCCCGGTGCTGGCAGTACCATTGGGACGTTGCCTTCCGGCACCTCCGCTTACGCCCAGAGAGTGGGTAATAAGCTGAATCTGGTGAACTATACCTACTCCGGCGACCTGATTGGTATCGAGTGCAACGGCAGCCTGAATCTGGTAGCCGCAGGTGCCAATAGTATCAGCACCGATGGAAGCCACGGCATCAAGGTCGGATTGGATCTGGATATCAGTGGCTCCGGCGAGCTGACCATTACCGACCAGTATAACAATATCTACTGCGGTCACGACTTCAACCTTAGTGACACTGTACTGAATATCACGTCCATCCGCACCGGCATCTATGTGGGCAATGGTAACTTCACTATGAACAGCGGTGAGCTGAATATTGATGCTCAGTATGATGGTATTAATGCTGTCAGTGTCACCTTTAATGGCGGCACCGCTTTGATCAAGAGCGGAGAGCAGAGCAATGACGGTAGCTTCGCTGCTATCTGGGCTGACGATATCATTCTGGACAGCGGTCTGATCGCCTACGCCTCCGTGTATTCCAGCGGAACTGCGGCAGGTGAGTTGAATGCTGATGAGCTGACCACCTACGACTATATTCGTGTTGAAGCTAATCCGGAGATTAACCTGAAGTTTACCAAGCAGCCTGTTGGCGGCGAAGTGCCCGCCGGTGAGAAGCTGAGCGTAAACTGGGAGCTGAACTTCACCCCCGTAAAGCTGTTTATCGATAAGTATGACGCGGCAGGTGAGGCATCTGTTGTCATGGGGCTTGCTACCAACATTACTTCCGTCCAGCTTGCGGTGAATCCCTACGGCTACCGTATCCGTGCCTATTTCAATGACACCGAATGGATCGCATCCACAAGATTCTATGTGACAGAAGCGGAGATCGTTGTCACGCCTCCCACCATCGGCCTGAAGTACCCCAACCTGTCCCTGGAGGACAGCGTTAAGATGAACGTGTTCTTCTCTCTGGATCAGGACATCGCCTTCGATAAGATGGGTCTGATCACCTGGACTGAGCAGCCCACAGTTGTGGATATTTCCACTGCTGATGCTGTGATCCCCGGCGGCGCATTCAGCGAAGATGACGGTCTGTACTTCGTTTCCACCGAGGGTATCCCCGCCCAGAACCTGGGTGATAC
>JAZONA010000030.1:0-10249 GCA_045654265.1 Faecousia sp. | reverse complement strand
TTGGTTACGCTTGTATTAGTGGAAAAATGATGGTTTTTTTGCCGGAATGTGATGGAAAATCGCCCCTCTTCTCCTTGACATTAAGGGAGGAAAGGGGTATAATTAACAAGATAATCGGCGCAGAATCGGCAAATGTTTTCTGCATGAACATACTGAGATTAAGGGGTGCGTTATGTACCAGAAATTTATGAAGCGGGCGATGGATATTGTGCTGTCTTTTATTGGCATTTCCGTCCTGATACCGGTGCTTTTGATCCTGATCATTGCTATTAAAATCGACTCTCCCGGTCCGGTGTTTTTTACCCAGAAGCGGGTGGGCTTACATAAGGAGCATTTCCAAATCCTGAAGTTCCGCACTATGCGCATCGATACGCCTAAGGATGTTCCTACCCACATGTTGGAAAATCCTGAGCAGTGGATCACCAAGGTGGGCAAGTTCCTGCGGCGTACCAGTCTGGATGAGCTGCCCCAGATTTTTAATATTTTCGTGGGTCAGATGTCCATTGTCGGCCCTCGTCCGGCTCTGTGGAATCAGTTCGACCTGATCGCCGAGCGGGATAAGTACGGCGCCAACGACGTAGTTCCCGGCCTCACCGGCTGGGCGCAGATCAACGGCCGTGACGAGCTGGAGATTCCCGTGAAGGCCAAGCTGGACGGCGAATATGTGGAAAAGCTCAGCTTTGGATTTGATATGAAGTGCATTTTTGGTTCCGTTTCCGCCGTTATCAACAAGAAGGGCGTGGTGGAAGGCGGCACCGGTGCCATGGAAAAGGAAGAGAGTAAAAAATGAAAAAAATCCTCATCACCGGCGCAGGCAGCTTTATAGGTACCAGCCTTCAGGAATATCTGGCAACCTTTGGCGATGACTATGCCGTGGATGTGTTGGATATGATCGGCGACGGCTGGAAGCAGACCAGCTTCGCTGGGTATGACAGTGTGTTCCATGTGGCCGGTATTGCCCATGCAGACACCGGTAAGGCATCTCAAGATACCATCGATCTGTATTATCGGGTCAACACCCATCTGGCGGTGGAAACCGCCAGGAAGGCAAAAGCCGACGGAGCAAAGCAGTTCATTTTTATGAGCAGCGCCATTGTGTATGGCGACAGCGCCCCCATCGGCAAGAATAAGCATATCACCAAGGACACTACCCCTTCCCCTGCAGGCTTTTATGGCGACAGTAAGCTGCAGGCAGAGAAGGGGATTTTGCCCATGCAGGACGAAAAATTTAACGTGGTAATTTTGCGTCCGCCTATGATCTATGGCGAAAATTGCAAGGGAAATTACCCGGTCTTGGCGAAGTTTGCAAAGAAATTACCGCTGTTTCCTTATGTGGACAACAGCCGTTCTATGCTCTATGTGGGCAATTTGGTGGAGTTTGTCCGGCTGATGATCGAAAATGGGGAGCAGGGCATCTTCCATCCCCAGAACGCTGCCTATTCCAATACCACTGAAGTGGTGCGGCTCATTGCCGCCGCCCACGGCAAGAAGTTGTGGACACCCAAGGGCTTCGGCTGGCTGCTGAAGCTGATGAGCCATGTGACCAAGTTGGTGAACAAGGCATTTGGTTCTATGACCTACGATATGTCCATCAGCCAGTACAAGCAGGATTATCGCAGATTTACTCTGGAAGAATCCATTATCCGTACGGAGGGAAACCATGATTGACGCAACCGCTATTATCATGACCAAAAATGAGGAAAAAAATATCGTCCAATGTCTGCAGTCCATCCAGGGTTTTGCCAAGCGGGCGCTGGTCATCGACTGCGGCTCTACCGACAAGACTGTGGAGCTGGCCAAGGCCAACGGTGCGGACGTGGTGATCCATGAATTCTTCTACTATTCCCAGCAGTTCAACTGGGGCTTGGATAACGGAAATATTGATACCGAGTGGGTGATCCGTCTGGATGCGGACGAGCGATTCACCCCGGAGCTGAACGCCGAGCTGGCAAGCATCATTGCCAACGGCGATGAGGAGCTGGCCGGTATCACCATCGAGGCAGACTACTTTTTCCTGGGTCGGTGCATCAAGCATGGCCTGCGGAAGAAGCGGAAAATGATGCTGTTCAAGAAGGCTTGCGGCCGTCTGGAGGATAAGCGCCGGGATGCCCATAGTGTGCTGAGCAAGGGCTACTCCGTGCAGGCCAAGAACCGGTTCGAGCACTACGACTTTAAGGATCTGGACAGCCATATCAAGCGGTACAACTGGTATGCCACCCGGGAGATGATGGACTACATCGACTACACCCGTGGCGATGCCATCAACGCCCACGCAGACAAGCTGGTGCAGAAACAACGTAAGAAAAAGTACGGCCTTTACTATAAAGCGCCCCGATTCTTCCGGGCGTATCTGTGGTTTATCTACTCCTATATCTTCCGTTTGGGCTTCCTGGACGGCAAGGAAGGTTTTCTATACTGCTATTTTGAATGCTACTGGTACCGCTTGCTGGTGGATGCCAAGATCTACGAATATGAGCTGACCGGCGGCAAATTCGCCGACCTGAAGGCCATCGATTGAGGATGAAGAAAAATGTCGGGTTCAGATAAAATGAAGAAATTGTTCGGTTTTTTGCCGGATAAGGCGTATTTACAGCTGTATTATTTCATGCGGTTCAAGAAGCCTTGCCATTTCCGAAATCCGAAGACTTTCAGCGAAAAAATGCAATGGCTGAAGCTGTATAACCGTAAGAAAATCTACACGGTCATGGCAGATAAGTACGCCGCTAAGGACTATGTGGCGGAAAAGATCGGCAGTGAGTACATCATCCCCACCTACGGCGTGTGGGACAGCTTTGATCAGATTGATTTTGACGCACTGCCGGAGCAGTTTGTGCTAAAATGCACCCATGATTCCGGCGGATTGGTGGTCTGCCGGGATAAGCAGGCGCTGGATCTGGAAAGCGCCCGGAAGATCATGACCGACAGCCTGCAACGGGACTACTACCGGCTGGCCAGAGAGTGGCCCTATAAGGACATTCCCAGAAAAATCATTGCGGAAAAGCTCATGTCCGATGCGTCCCAAATGACGGGCCTGACGGATTATAAATTCTATTGCTTTAACGGCGAGCCGAGATTTTTGTATATTTCCTCCGGCTTGGAGGATCATGCTACGGCAAACATCAGTTTTCTGAATTTGGACTGGACATTTGCGCCGTTTCGGCGGATGGATTACCAGCCCTTTGCGCAATTGCCCCCCAAACCAGTCAACTTTGAGAAAATGTTGGAAATTGCCCGGACTTTGTCTGCCGGGGAGGCGTTTTTGCGAGTTGATCTGTATGAAATTGGCGGAAAGGTCTATTTCTCTGAGCTGACCTTTACCCCTTGCGGTGGTATGATGGCCTTCCATCCCAGCCAGTGGGATGTGACCTTGGGCGAGTGGATCACGCTGCCGGAAAAGACAACATAATCATTTCTGCCGGGAAAGGAGCGGATGAAAATGCCTTCGGAAACCAACGAAACTAAAAGCGTAAGCATTATTATTCCGTGTTATAACTGCCGGCGCTATGTGGAACAGACTTTGGAGAGCCTGGAGCAACAGACCCGTAAGGATTTTCGGGTGATTTGCGTCAATGACGGCTCTACCGACGATACCCCGGAGATCTTGAAACGCTGGCAGGAAAAAGGCAGCCTGGACATGACCGTGATTCATCAGAAAAATGGTGGTGTCAGCACGGCCAGAAATGCCGGTATCGAAGCAGCCCAAACGGAATATGTGCTGTTTTTGGATTCGGATGATTTGTATCACCCCCGTTACATCGAGGCTATGTTGACCGCTGCCGAAAAAAGCGGAGCGGATACGGTATATGCCCCACTGGTGCGGGATCTTGAAAAAATGCGTGGCGGCCAGGTGGAACCGGAGCGGTTCGTAATGCACGAGCAGGCGCAGGTGATGGATAACCTGATGCTGCATATGGGAAACTACGGTTTTTACTGTTATCTTTACCGTCGCAGTGTGCTGATGGAGCATGATTTGCGGTTTACGGTGGGGATGCGCTATTTTGAAGATCGGGAGTTTAACTGGAAATATCTTTGCTTCTGCAAAAATGCAGCATGGTTTGCTGTGCCGCTTTACGGTTACCGCCGTGCGGAAGGGTCGGTCATGTCCGGGAAAATGACATGGAATCGGGCAGAGTGCGGTTTGAACGGTGTGCAGGGAATTGCCCAATTCATGGATAGCTGCGGTTGCGGTTACGTGGACACCTTCCGGGATTACCTTCCCCACCGCCTGATGTGGACGACCCTGAAAAACTGTGCTACCCGTGGTGAGCGGGAGATGTACGACCGCATTTGCGTTGAATACGACGCCAAGACGGCTATGAAACGGATGAAAAAAGACCACAGCTTTTACGTGGCATTGACGGCGGGCATGTATCTGATTGCCCCCGGCTTGATGTATCACGCTCTGCGTATGGCAGGCCGTATGTCCGAATGAGGAGGCATCATGGAAAAAATTCGACTCTCTTATGCACCCCTGCAAAATGCAGGCGACCTGCTGAATAAGGATCTGGTGGAAAAGCTCTCCGGCAAGCAGGTGGTGTGCAGCAAAATGTATGACGCGGATATGATCGCCATCGGCGGCGCTCTGGTGGGTTTGCAGTACAGTAAAAGCACGAAAAGACGGCTGTGCCAGAAGGCACTGAAGCTGATTTACGGCAAGAAGCCTCTGTACGTTTGGGGCAGCGGCTTTTTCAAGAACGATAACGACAATGGTTTTTATCGAACCAATTTGAAAGTTTGCGCTCTCCGTGGTGCTTTGACCCAGGAGAAATTGACTGGTTTGACTGGGGAAAAATATGATGTTCCCCTGGCAGACGCAGGATTGCTTTCCAACCTTTTCGTGGATGAAAACCCGGAAATCGAGTACGAAGTGGGTATTATTCCCCACTTTTCCCAGAAGGATGAACCCCGTTTTCAGGCACTAAAGGAGAGCTTCTCCTCCGCCTGCATCATCGATATTCAGCAGGAGCCGGATGTGGTGATCAACCAGATCGCCCAGTGCCGGTATATTCTGTCCAGCAGTCTGCACGGACTGATCTTTGCTGACGGACTGGGTATCCCCAATTTGCATATTCTGGGCGAGCTGACCCTGAAGGGCGGCAATTTTAAGTTTGAAGATTACTATTCTTCCTTCGGCGTGGCCGATGAGCCTTGGATTTTGGAAAACGGCTTCCCCACTGTGGCGGATATTGAGAGCCGTTACAAAATCGATTTCAAGGCCGTGCAGGAAAAGCAGGCGCAGCTCATTGCCTGCTTCCCGAAGATCTAAGGAGTAAAGTATGGAATTTTGTGTTGTGGCATCCAATTACCGCACTAAGCATCAGCAAGTTCATGTGTTTTTGGACAATGTGGTGCAGCGGTTCGTGGATCGGGGCGTGACCTGCAACGTGATCGCACCCCAAAGCATCGTGCGCTATCTGCTCAAGGGCAACGCACGGCGGGAATTCGTATCCCATCGCACCACGGAAAAGGGCAATCCCTATACGGTGTATTCGCCGCTGTGCCTGGTGTTTCCCACTTGGCGGATCGGTAAGCTGTGTATTTCCGATTGGTCGAAGCATTCTTTCTTCCATGCGGTGAAGCGGGTGTACAAGCGCCATAAGCTTAACGCAGATCTGACATACTCCCACTTCATCCACGCAGGCATCGCCGGTGTGAAGCTGGCGAAGGAGTTGGGAATTCCTTCCTACATCGCCAACGGTGAAGCGGATACCGTCTCTTCCGTGGCGAAGTTGAGTCCCGCTTTGGTGCGCCAGACGCTGGAGGATGTAACCGGCATCATCAGTGTGTCCACCAAGAACAAGGACGAGATCCTGGAGCTGTACGGCAGCGATCAGATCCTGAAAAAGACCCGGATCATCGTTAATGCTGCTGACCCGGAGCGTTTTTACAAGAAAGGCAAGCTGGCTTGCCGCAAGGAGCTGGGTTATCCGGAGGATGCATTCATTCTGTCTTATACCGGTTCCTTTATCCCCCGGAAGGGCACCAAAAAGGTGTCCCGGGCTGTGGATGCCATTGGCGGTATCCATAGCATTTTCATCGGCGTGGGCGAGGATAAGCCAGAGTGCCAAAATATTCTGCACTTGGGGCGTGTGCCTAACGAGAAAATCGGTACATATCTGTGCGCTTCTGATGTGTTTGTGCTGCCCACTCTGGCAGAGGGCTGCTGCAATGCCATCGTGGAGGCGGTGTCCTGCGGTGTGCCGGTGATCTCCTCGGATCTGGCGTTTAATCACGATGTTTTGGACGATAGCTGTGCCATTCTCATTGATCCTAACAGCGAGGAGCAGCTTCAGAGCGCCCTTCGCCGCATTAAGGACGATGACGCTCTGCGTAACCGTCTGGCCGCAGGTTGTGAAGCCCGGGCCGCTGACCTGACCATTGAAAAGCGGATCGATAAGCTGTTGGCATTTATGCAGGTCAGTATTTCCTGAAAAGAGAAGGAGGACGAATTATGCGTCCTACATTACGCGTTAAAATACCGCCGCTGTCAACGGTTATCATGTTTGCGACACTGATGACCATAATGCCGCTTCCAAACACCGGAGGCTGGCGCGGACTGCTGTTCTATGCCTTCGGCGCATACATGCTGTTCCGGCAGTTTTGGAATCGCAATGCCATCCGCTGGGGACATTTGGTTTGGGCACTGTTGTTCTATTTGCTCGGTTATTTAAGCCGGCACTGGGCGCTGTACCCTGGCGCAGCCATCCAATACAGTAGCTTCCTGCGTTTTGCGATGCTTTTGAGCTGGGCGATTGCGGAATACATTACGCAAGATGAACATGATCTGGATCATATGTGTAATGTGATGTTCTTGCTGGCGATTATTCTGGTTGGAAACTTTTTCCTGAATGCCTCATCCTATAACGGCCGCTACACCTTGAAAGCCAATGCAAACGTGGTTGGTATGAATGCTGCTTATATGTTTGGATTTATCATGTATGCGGCGAAAAAGGCAAAATGGCGCAAGATCTCTTTGGATGTTATGCTGGGCGTTCTAGTGGTCGTTGTGTTTTTGACCGGTTCTCGCAAGGCCCTGATCATGTTGGTGCTGTTTACGGTGGCGTTCTTCCTGTTCTGGACGCCGGAAAAGGGTAGTATTGATTTGATACTGCGCATGATTGGCATATTGGCTTTGATCGTAATGGTTGCGATAATCATTATGAAAGTGGATGTGTTCTACGAGGCAGTGGGTAAGCGCATCGAATCGTTGCTGACTTATTGGGTCACCGGTGAGGAAACCGATGCATCGGCAATCACACGAACAAATATGATCAATGTGGCGTTGGAACTGTTCCTTACCTGGAATCCCATATTTGGTATAGGCTTGAATAACTTCAAGTATATGAGCGGTTACATGACCTATTCCCATAACAACTATGTGGAGCTGCTGTGCAGTCTGGGTGTTGTGGGCTTCCTGGTGTATTATGGTCCGTTACTCTATTTCACAATTCGTGCCTTTATTCTGTGGCGCAAGCGGGTTCCCGGTGCAATCCTGCCTTTGACAATTTTGATTCTGCAATTTATCAATGATGTAGGTCAGGTGTCTTATTCTTCTTTCCCAACCCAAACCTTCGTGGGTATTGCTGTGGGCTATGTGTATCTGATGCAGAAAAGGCTGGATGAGAAGCGGCGCAGGGAAGAAGAGCTGGAGATGCAGGCGGAACTTGCTGCACTGGCGAGTCGGGAGGCGAAAGAAGAATGAAGATCAAAAAATTATTGAAGAATCCCTATTGTGTGGTGGACTCCCTGGGGCATGCTGGATGGTTGCGCTGGATGGATGATGCGACCTACATTAAACTGAGATTTCGCAGCACCATGGGACGTCATCTGGATTTGAAAAACCCCAAAACCTTTAATGAAAAGCTGCAGTGGCTCAAGCTCTACAACCGGGATCCCCGATATACCCAATTGGTGGACAAGGCTACGGTGAAGGAGTTTGTAAAAGCTACCATCGGTGACGAATATCTGATTCCCACTTATGGCATTTACGACAACGTGGAGCAGATCGATTTCGACAAGCTGCCGCAGCAGTTTGTACTGAAATGTACCCACGATTCCGGTGGCTTGTTGATCTGCAAGGATAAGACTGCGCTGGATCCCGAAGCAGCGCGGGCGAAAATGAGAAATGCGCTGAAAAAGAACTTTTATCCTGTGAATCGGGAATGGCCTTACAAAAATGTGACGCCACGACTGATTGCCGAGCAATATATGGAGGACAGCTCTACCAGTGAGCTGCGGGATTATAAGTTTTTCTGCTTTGACGGGGTACCGAAGATGCTGTTTGTGGCTTCTGAACGGCAGAAGCAGGGAGAAGAAACAAAATTTGATTTCTTCGATATGGACTATCAGCATCTGGATATTGTAAACGGCCATCCCAATGCGAAGGTTCCCCCGTCCAAGCCCCAGAATTTTGAACTGATGAAGGAATTGGCAGCCAAACTATCTCAGGGGTTGCCCCATGTGCGGGTGGACTTTTATGAGGTGGACGGAAACGTCTATTTCGGTGAGTTGACATTCTTCCATTTCAGCGGAATCGTACCGTTCCAGCCTGCTTGCTGGGATGAGCTGATGGGCTCCTGGCTGGAGTTGCCTCCGAAAAAGGTATCAAAATGAAGCAAGACAGACTAAATGGCAATCTGACCAAGGCAACCAAATGGTCCGGCCTTACGGAAATTGGTGTCAAGCTGATTGCCCCCATTACCAATTCTGTTCTGGCCCGCCTGCTGGTACCGGAAGCGTTTGGTGTGGTGACCACGTTGACTATGGTGGTTAGCTTTGCGGAGATCTTCACCGATGCGGGCTTCCAGAAATATCTGGTGCAGCACGAATTTGCCGACGAGGATGACCTGAACCACAGCACCAACGTGGCGTTTTGGACTAACCTGGTCTTTTCTTTGTTGCTGTGGGGAATCATTTCGATGTTCGCAGAGCCCATTGCCACCTTGGCTGGTTCTCCCGGTTGCGGCAAAGCGGTGATCGCTATGAGTCTGCAAATCCCGGTGCTGGCCTTCTCCAGTATCCAAATGGCAAGATATCGCCGGGATATGGATTTCAAGGGGCTGTTCGTGGCCCGAATGACCACTGCCTTTGTGCCACTGGTGATTACAGTGCCGTTGGCTCTGGTGTTCAAGAGTTATTGGGCGCTGGTAGTCGGCACGCTGGCCAAGGATGCGTTCAATGCCCTGATACTGACTCTGCGTTCCCGGTGGAAACCCCGCTTTGTCTACAGTTTCCGAAAGCTGAAAGATATGCTTTCTTTCAGTGTTTGGACCATTGTGGAGAATATCACCGTATGGCTGACCAATTATGTGGGCACATTTGTTGTGGGTTTTGCCCTGAGTAACTACTATCTGGGCCTCTACAAAACCACCATCAATACGGTCAACGGCTGTATGAATGTGATCGCAGCCGCATCTACGCAGGTGCTGTTTTCGGCACTTTCCCGGTATCAGGATGACGAGGCTGGCTTCCAGCGGATCTTCTTTAAGTTCCAACGGATGCTGTCCTTGTTGCTGTTCCCACTGGGTGCAGGCATCTTTATGTATCGGCAGCTGGCTACAGATATTCTGCTGGGCAGCCAATGGACGGAAACCACGATGTTTTTGGGGCTGTGGTCATTGACTAGTGCCCTATCCATTGTGTTCAGCAATATAAACAGCGAGGTCTTCCGCAGCAAGGGCAAACCTCGACTGTCTGTGCTGGGCCAGTGCTTGCATTTGGTGGTACTGATTCCCGTTCTGTGGCTGCATAAGGACATGGGCTTTGCGACCATTGCCCTGGTGCGAAGTCTGCTGCGGCTGCAGATGGTGTTAGTGATGATGCTCATCGCCCATTTTGCCCTGGGCATCAAGATCTGGAAGGTTATCAAAAATGTGTATCCGGCCTTTGCGGCGGCAATCATTATGGCCATTGCGGGCTATTTTCTGCAAAAGGTATCCCCGCTGCTGATCTGGCAGATCGCCTCGGTGGCGATTTGTGCAGTGGTGTATTTCTTGTGCCTGATGATCCTCCCTGGCGGCAGACGGCAGCTGATGGAAGTGCCGGTGGTGAACAGAATTCTATCCGGAAAAAAGCTACGAAAATAAACAAAAGGAGCAGCCGTAAGGCTGCTGCACTTGTCAAGAAAAAGTAGACACTAAAAAAGCATAATTACACGAAGCCCAGTTCGGTCTTGTACTGAACTGGGCTTTTGTAGCCCAAGGCGGCAGCTGGCCGGTGATTATTGAAGAAATAAACATACTGGTTTAGT
>JAZONA010000029.1:0-11361 GCA_045654265.1 Faecousia sp. | reverse complement strand
GGGACCAGCAACGCCGTGAACCATGTCGGCGCGGAATTCCTCAGCCAGAGCCTTCTGCTCGTCGGTCAGCTTGGCATTGATCAGAGCATCAGTCTTGTAGTTCAGGTATTCCTGAGCGGCTGCGCCGTAGTTCAGCAGAGCTACATACAGAGATTTTGCTGTAGCGGTGGTGTCGGGTTTACCCAATTGGCTGTATGCATAGGTGGTGGGGCTGTAGCTGACCTGACGGCCATAGCAGATGCTGCCATCTGCCAGCTCCACATAGATGCAGAAGTAAACGGTATCACCCAGGTTCTGGGCAGGGATACCCTCGGTGGAAACGAAGTACAGACCGTCATCTTCGCTGAATGCGCCGCCGGGGATCACAGCATCAGCAGTGGAAATATCCACAACTTCGGGCTGCTCAGTCCAGGTGATCAGACCCATCTTATCGAAGGCGATGTCCTGATCCAGAGAGAAGAACACGTTCATCTTAACGGTGTCCTCCAGGGACAGGTTGGGGTACTTCAGGCCGATGGCGGGAGCAACGATCTCAACAGCCTCGGAGGAGGTGGTGATTTCCTGAGTGTTCAGGTTGAAGTTGATGGTCAGGTTGCCGAAGGACTCGGTGGTAACCTTGACGTTCTCGCCCCACTCGCCCCAGCAGTTGATCCAGGTGCCGTCGGTGACCTTGAACTCATACTCGCCAGCGGCGATGTTCTTGATAACCAGAGTGAAGGTGCCGTCGCCATTGTTGATCATGACATAGCCATCAGCAGCGCAGTTCCAATCGTTGAAGGAACCGGCAACGTACAGATTGGAGTTCAGCTCGGAGCCATAAACAACGGAGATAACGCCGTTGTACAGCATATCGCCAGCGAAGTCAAAGTCATTACCCTGATACATGCCGCCGTCGTTGAACTGGATGTAGGCAGCATTGCCGGGGATGTCCATGGTCCACAGGCCATCGTCGCCCAGGGTCATGGGAGCGCCGGGCCATTCAGCGCCAACGGGGTAGCCGTTCTCGTCCCAAGCGTAAGCATAGACAGTCTCCCAGTTGTACAGAGAGTTGTCGAAGTAAACGGTCTCGTCCTCGTAGACGGGCATCTCGCCCCAGGCGATGGTGTAGGTAACAGAACCAGTAATCTCGCCAAAGTTCCAGGGATTGATGCTGATCACATCGCCAGCAGCAACAGTGATGTAGTAGTTGCCAGCTGCATCCTGCTCGTAGCCTTCCAAGCCAGAAACCAGGCAGCCCTCAGGCTTGGTGATGACGATAACGCCATCCTGCTCAGCGGTGTAGGTGTAGTACAGGTCATGCTCGCCCTCAACGACGATCTCGTAGGGCAGAGTCTCGATGATGATGGGGTTGTTCATGGTGCCGGGCTCCTCAGGCTCGACCTCGCCGCCGCCTTCGCCCATAGTCAGGGTCAGGGTCAGCTTGGTATCATAGCCGTAGTTGCTGATGATCTGAATGCTGACCACATCACCGGCAGCAACAGCAACATCAACATTAGCAGCGTAGAAAGCAACACCATTGACGATCAGCTGGTACATACGGGGCCAACCCATGGAGATATCCTCTGCAGTAGCCTCGGTGTACTCACCTTCGCCCATCCAGTCGTAGAACAGGGCGGAAACATTGATGTTCAGGTTGCCGGACTCGGTAGCAACGAAGTTCCAGGTTGCACCGTCAATATCGCCAGCGTCCAGGGTCAGCTCGTTGTCACCGATCACCAGGTCGCTCTCAACATCAACAGCAGGAGCCTCGACGGTAACGATAGCGGTAGCGCCTTCGCCGGAGACGATGTCCATGGTGGTCATGTCGAAGGTGAAGGTAACGGTGGAGTTGTCCTCAGCAACAACGATGGAGCTGTTGCCCTGAGCGTTGAACCAAACAGTCTCAGAAACACCGGGGGTAACTTCCAGACCGGTGGCCCAGTTCAGAGCCCAAGTGCCGTTAGCGGCGAACTTGAACTCGTAGGTGCCAGCGGCAACGCCGGTGAAGGTGATGGAGTAGATGCCCATAGCGCAATCCATCTGGTTTGCGGCAACATCCCACTCAGCGCCAGTCAGGCCAGCGGCACCGACAACGTGCATGGAGATGATGGTCATGGGTTCCTTTTCGCCCAGAATGTCGCCAGTCAGGGTGATGGAGCCATCAGCGGGGTTGAAGGTAACAACGATGTCGCCAGCCTCGGTGGCGTTGTACTCGTAGTTACCGCCAGCACCGGTGCCACCCCAGTTGCCGCCGTCATCCCAAGTGCCGTTGGTAACCTTGAAGGAACCAGCGCCAGCCTGAACGGACAGGGTCAGGGAGTAGGTGCCGTCCTCATTGGCGATCATGATGTAGTTCTCATCGGGGTTGGTCCAGCCGTTGTGAGTACCGACAACGTAGTAGTTGCCAGCGGGAACCTCAGGATCAACGGGGACATCGGGCTCGGGATCGACAGGAGCGTCGGGATCCACGGGAGCGTCGTAGGTCAGGCCATCAGCGGTGATGGCGATCTCACGAGTGGTAGCATCCATGGTGATGATGACTTCGCACTCTTCGGTCAGGTAGAAGGTCCAGTTCTCAGCGGGATAAGCGGTTTCCCAATTGTTATCCAGCATGATCTTGAACTCATAAGGATCAGCGCCAACCTCGGAAGCGGGAACATCGGGGATGGACAGAGTGTAGACGCCATCGATCAGGGTCATCAGACCAGCCTCGGAAGCAGCGTCCCAGTCCAGGCCGGGGATGGTGCCCTTAACGTTCAGGATGGAGCCCTCGGGGATGGGATCGGTAACCACGGGAACGTCGCCCAGGATGTCGCCGGTAACAGCAACAGTCTTAGCGTTGAAGTCGAAGGTAACAACGATCTCACCAGCCTCGTTGGCGTAGTACTCGTAGTTGCCGTCGGCACCGGTGCCGCCCCAGGAGTTGTCCCAAGTGCCGTCGGTGACCTTCAGAGCACCCTTGCCAGCCTCAACAGCGATGGTCAGGGTGTAGATGCCTTCCTCGCCGGCAACCATGATGTAATCAGCATCGGGGTTAACCCAGCTATTGTGAGTACCGACAGCGAAGAAGCTGCCAGCGGGAATTTCGGGCTCGGGCTCGACTTCGCCCAGGCAGTCGCCGGTAGCGACAGTGGTCTTGGTGGCAACGTCGAAGGTGAAGGTGACAGCGCCATCAGTAGCGACAGACAGCTTCAGATCGGTGCCCATGCCATCGGGGTACCACAGGCCCATGGTATCGGTGACCTTGTAGGTGTAGGAACCAGCAGTCAGATCCATGGTGATGGACCAGGTGCCGTCGCCGTTGTCGGTCATCTTGTTGGAGTCAGCCTTGTTCCACTCGTTCATGGAGCCGACCAGATGGTACTCGTTGACAATAGCCTCGGTGGTGCCGACGCCGCCGTCAGGAGTGAACTCGGTCCAGCTGCCGGCGCCATTGTCCCAGGTACCGGGAGCAACAACGTAGCAGTTAGTGCCGTTGGTGGGGACCTTCAGATCGGCGGTCTGGTTCCACTTGTTGTTCCAGTTGTTGGTGGTGTTAGCGGGGTTCATGCGGCAGAAGATGATGTTGGTGTAGCCCTCGGGTACCTCAACAGCATAAATGCCGTCAGCGCCCTCAACAGCGGTGCAGGAAACCCACTTTTCGCTCTTACCGCTCTCGAAGAAGTAAGCAGCGAAACGTGCGTTAGACTGCTTCCAGTTTGCGTTGGGCTGGACATACAGGGTAACGGTTTCGTCCGCAGCAAAGACTGCCATGGGCAGCATTGCCAGGACCATGGCCAGACAGAGCATAACGCTCAGCAGGCGCTTGGTGTTTGTCTTCATGTTTTTTCCTCCTTATTAATTTTTGCGAGGGTATTACGCGTTAATTATAATCTAAAACGATCCGTAAAGAAATGGGCAAAATAACAAAATAAAACAACAAAGTTTCGTGCAATATACCAATTGACGATTGAGCGGTTATCGACCGCCAAATTTGCCTGATAAAAAAAGCGCCGAGGCAGGTGCCTCAGCGCTTAATATTATTCAGTAACGTACCATTCAGGCAGCTTATCCATAGCAGGACAATCATCAAACATACCGGTCATATCCTGCACATTGGACATATCCCAATTATTGATGTCCAGCGAACCCAGCCGGATGCATCCGGCGAACATAAATGCCGTATTGGTAGCAAACTGCATATGGATCTTCTCCAGGCCCACGATGGTCTGCAGATCCACCATATCCCGGAACCAACCGCCGGTACCCTTAGGGCAGATATCCTCCATAACAACCACTTTGGTGATGGGGAAAATCTCTTCATGCTCCTTGCCGCAATTGCCGTCGCAAAGAATCCGGCCGCCATTGGAAATCAGCTTAGCATTGCAGGTAGGCTCCTGATAGCCACTCCAGGACTCAACGGGCACAGTCGCCAAAACCACCGTATTTTCAAATGTACTGGCAAACACCGCCGTAGGCACATCCTCCGTCACTGTGGGATTCGCTACACCTGGCAGGATCGGGTTGGTATTCTGGGTATATGGCACGTCGGGCAGCTTATTATCCTTACCGCAGCCGAACAGACACATGCACATCAACATGGCCAGCAACAGCGCAACAAATCGCTTCATAGGAAACCCTCCTCTTCTATATATAATATAGAATATCACTTTAGTTGGTTGCTGTCAAGAAAAATAGAAGTTGACATTTCAACATTTATGGTGTACAATCAACTTGTTGCGTTTGCAACATTTTCCAACACAAAGGAGAAAACCATGTCTGTTAAAATTATGATCGATTCCACCACCGATGTCATCCCCGCCGTGCGGAGTCGCTGTGCCGTAGTCCCACTGAGCGTCCGTTTTGGGGATACGGAGTATGTCGATGGTGTGACCATTGATCACGTCACCTTTTACGAAAAACTGCTGGAAAGCAAGGAGCTTCCCACCACCAGTCAGCCCACGCCTGATGCTTTTGCCAGAGCCTATGCAGAAGCCCTTGCCGAGCATGACGAGGTGCTGGTACTGACACTCTCCTCCACCCTTTCCGGAACATATCAAAGCGCAACCATCGCAGCCATGGACTACCCCGGCAAAGTAACTGTGGTAGACACACAGAATGCGTCCATCGGTGCGGGCATTCTGACTGAACTTGCGTTAAACATGGCTGATCAGGGTAAAAGCCCCAAGGAAATCGCTGAAAACATCACAATCATGCGGGAAAAAGTGGCGATTTTCGCCATGGTAGACACCTTGGAATATCTAAAAAAGGGCGGTCGCATATCCAAGACTGTGGCCTTTGCCGGAGAATTGCTGTCGGTGAAGCCTCTGATTTGCATTGATGACGGCGAGATCAAAATGGTTGGAAAGGCCCGGGGCATCAAGCAGGCCAACATCCAGCTGAACAAGCTGTTCCGGGAAGCCGGCGAAGTGGATCACACCAAGCCCATTTTGCTGGGCTACACCGGGCTCAGCGATATTCCGGTGAAAAAGTACGTCCAGGAAAGTGACGGTCTGTGGGAAAGCTATCAGGATCGAACCTGCCCCATTGGCTGTACCATCGGCACACACGGCGGCCCCGGCGCCTACGCCGCCGCCTGTTTTATGAAGTAAATGATATTTTGCCGGGCATGCCCCGCCGCAAGAAGCGTTCCTTACGCAGGCGGTAAACGAACGCCGCTGGGTGTCACTCGGTAACGAAAAGGTCAGTATTCGTAGGCAAAAAAGATACCGAGCGGTACCCAATGGCGTAACGATTACCGCCCAACCAAGCACGATATGTCAGCTGGCACTGCCGGCATCACAAAAAAAGCACCGGTTTGACCGGTGCTTTTTTCATTATTCAGATACCAGAACCTTTTCGATCTGACCGATATACATATCGTGAAAATCGGCGTTGGGGTAATGCTCACCGATGATGGATTTATCCACAAAACCATCGGGATTCAAGCTTCCCCGGTACAGCTTGCGGCACACCAGCACCAGCTTTGCCTCAGCAAAATAGGTGTAGTCCTCCGCAAAAACCGGTGTCAGACCGGCAGCCGCCACCTTATCCCCATCCCGACCGGAATGACTGCCCAGGTAGCCCAGAGCTTTCTTGTATTCCTCCGGGAACACGGTGAGAGTAAATCGCTCCTCCCGATCCACGAATTCCTTGGTGTAGCGCTGAGGCCGCAGGTAGATCACCGCCGTGGGCAATCCGCCGCCGTGACCCCAAATAGCGCCCAGGTGGCCCCAACTGGCGGTCATGGTGTTGTAACCCTCCGCATTACCGGCAGTGACCAGCATCCACTCCTTGGCAATCATGGTCATGGGATTAAAATTCAGTTCAGAAAATGCGATTTCCTTCATAGTCCCTCCATCAAATAATGTCCATAGCGGTCAGTTTGTCCAGAAAAGCACGAATATCCGCCTGAGCAGTATCCTCATCCACGTCATATTCAGCCAGCACAGCCTTCAGCAAATCCTCTTCCGACTCTGCACCGGGCAGAAGATCCCACAGAAATGCGCCCACCTCTGTCAGGAAAAACAGGCCGTTGGAATCGTACACCGACTTACCAAGGGGCACCAAAAAACTCTCCCCAGCCACGGTGCGCTTCATCAGCTCTTTCTTAATTACCATATTCCTCACCTCTTGCAAAATTGCCCATCAGGCGGATCGTTTCATTAGTCATTCGGCAGGTGTATTCCGGAGCGGTTCCGTAATCACCGGTTTCCGTCACCGCCACAGCGGCGCAAACGCTGCAAATTTCCCGTTTGGGACAAGCGGTGCATTGTGCCGGCATCCGAATGGCCTTTGTAGCCTCCCGGGTCAGCCGCCACGCTTCATCAAAGCCCAGCTCAGCGGTTTGGATACCCTTCCCCGGCAGCATGCCGCAAGGCAGCATCCGACCATCCCATGTGATCCAGAAGCTGGTACTGCCGGCACGGCAGCCCACGCCCTCGTCCAGATCCGCAGCGCATTCCCGCTGCGTATCCGCTTCAAAACGGCACAACGCCTGGGCGCGCTGGGTAAATTGGTCTTTCGGCAGCCGCAGCCGATCCCACTCCACCGCATACCAGGCGGCTTCCTCCGCAGTGAGCCGATGGCTCAGGTCGTTGCCCACCCGGATGGGGGGATACATATAAGATGTAGCCTTCATATGTACCCCAAGTTCCTGAGAAATCCGATAGATTTTCTCAAGATCCTGGCAATTATAGGGCGTTATCGAAACATTCAGCCGCACATCCACACCGGCCTCCCGCAGCGCCCGGATGCTGCCGACCACCTGGTCAAAAGCATCCTGACCGCACATATCCCGGTAGGTCTGGCTGCAGCCGCCATACAGCGAAATGTTGATGCGGAAAGGGGGATCCTCGATCAGCTTTTCCAGGATCTCGCCTTTCAGCATGGAGCCGTTGGAATTGATGGACACCATCAGACCCAACGCCTTCAGGCCGCTGTAAATTTCAAAAAAGTCCTTGCGGATAAAGGGCTCACCGCCGGTGAGCAGCAAAAACATCATGCCTGCATCCCGGGCCTGACGGCCAATTTCCAGCCATTGTTTTGCCGAAAGCTCCTTGGCGGGATCCGCATTTTGCAGATGGACATAGCACATAGGGCAACCGAAATTGCACCGGGCAGTCAGCTCAAAGGTGCCGCCGATGGGCAGGCCCAGCCGGTAACCCCGGGCATGAAGAAACGCAGACATCTCCGGCTCCGAACGCCGCATGTTCATAGGATTCCCTCCTTCTCCAGTGCTTCAATAGCAGAAATATCTTTCCGACAAGATAGATGGTACACCGGCACCCCATTGAGGGTATCCATGACAGCGGCGGTCGTCCGTTCCATGTCTGCCGGGTTCCAAATATTCACGCTGCACCCCTCCCACAAACGCCGGAACGCCCGGGCGCCGGTCAAACGCACGAGGGTGGTTTCCGTAGCTTGGGATAAATATACGATAGCAGCAAGGGGTGTTTTTCGATTCAATCCAACGCCGGAGCTGCCCCGGAACGGGATTCCCCGGGCATGATCCCCAAACACCGCCGCCCGGTCGCCGTTGAGCAGCTGCGCTCCCCGATGCTGACACCACAGCGCCGCTTGGGTAGACTTGCCGATGCCGGAAGGGCCGGTGAACAAAATGCCTTTTCCGCCTATGTCGATCCATGACGCATGCAGCAAAAAGCCGCCGGCATCGCAGATCAGATGCTCTGCCTCCATGGCTTTCAGTACCAATTTGGGGGTAATGCCGTAGGTAACAGAGGATTTCAGCACCTGCACGGTACTGTTTTCTCCCCGACGCTCAATGCGCAGATACGCCCCGTCCAGAGATTCCGAAACCACGCCCTCATAGCGGATCTGACCATCTTCCAGACGGAAAATCCGCTGACCGGGTGTTTGAAAAACCGGCACTCCCTCCGGATTCGAAAGGCGATCCACAACCTGCATGGTAAGGGTACGATCCCAGCGATCAGAATCTACCAAAAATTCCCCCAGGGCACCCTCTTCCGTATACATAAAGGCCTTCGGAATCGTCACCAAAAGCCGAACTCCGGCGATTTCGTATACCCGCGCAACCATGGATACACCTCCCCTAGTTTACAATATGTACATATATTATCATAAGATCGAAGGACTGTCAACGAAACGATTCATGATTGTAATTCGCCTCGTATATATTCATTTTTATTGTATATTTATAACCCCCCTTTGTCTTTCCGTTGCGCACAGACGGACTTTCAACCTTTACCTCTCCGGGAATTTCTCCGACACGCGGTCATATTGTATAATATAATGATACAAATCCCCCTGTTGTATTGTCGTTTCGCCAAAAGGGTGCATAAATATGCAAAAGCCGTTGACAAGTGTCTTTTTATGATGTATAATCCCATGCATACCAAACATTTCAACCCTTGGAGGAATATGCAATGAATAACGAAAACATCAAGAAGGTCGTTCTGGCCTACTCCGGCGGCCTGGATACTTCCATCATCATCCCCTGGCTGAAGGAGAACTACAACAACCCCGAGATCATCGCCGTGGCCGGCAACGTTGGCCAGGCTGACGAGCTGGAGGGTCTGGAGGCCAAGGCCATCGCCACCGGCGCAAGCAAGCTGATCGTGGCTGATCTGGTGGACGAGATGGTTGACGAGATCATCATCCCCGCTCTGAAGATGGACGCCAAGTACGAGACCTACCTGCTGGGTACCGCTTTCGCCCGTCCCGTCATCGGCAAGCGGCTGGCTGAGATCGCCATCGCTGAGGGCGCTGACGCCATCTGCCACGGTGCTACCGGCAAGGGCAACGACCAGGTTCGTTTCGAGCTGGCCATCAAGCGCTTCGCTCCCGAAATGAAGATCATCGCTCCCTGGCGTGAGTGGGATATCAAGTCCCGTGACGAGGAGATCGATTACGCAGAGGCTCACAACGTGCCCCTGAAGATCAGCCGTGAGACCAACTACTCCAAGGATAAGAATCTGTGGCACCTGAGCCACGAGGGTCTGGATCTGGAGGATCCCGCCAACGAGCCCCAGTACGACAAGCCCGGCTTCCTGGAAATGGGCGTTTCTCCCATGATGGCTCCCGACGAGCCCACCTACATCTCCATCGACTTTGAGGCCGGCGCTCCCGTTGCCTTCAACGGCGAGAAGATGAAGGCTTCCAAGATCATCGAGGAGCTGAACAAGGTTGGCGGCACCAACGGCATCGGCATCATCGACATCGTGGAGAACCGTCTGATCGGCATGAAGGACCGCGGCGTTTACGAGACCCCCGGCGGCACCATTCTGTACTTCGCTCACGAGCAGCTGGAGATGCTGACCATCGACCGGGACACCCTGCACGTCAAGCAGAAGCTGGCTGTGGACTACGCTGACCTGATCTACAACGGCAAGTGGTACTCCCCCCTGCAGGAGGCTCTGGCCGCCTTTGCCAACGAGTCCAACAAGTACGTTACCGCCTCCGTGAAGCTGAAGCTGTACAAGGGCAACATCATCCCTGCCGGCACCACTTCCCCCTACTCCCTGTACTCCGAGAACCTGGTCACCTTCGACGAAAGTGACTACGATCAGAAGCAGGCTGAGGGCTTCATCAACCTGTGGGGTCTGCCCACCACCGTCCAGGCTCTGAGAGAGCAGGGCAAGCTGTAATTACGTTTCACCAATTTAGGGAGGGTCCTTTGGCCCTCCCTGAAGCGGTTTTTATACAGATAACAGAAAAGAGAGAGCAGTGGCTTTTTTCGCTGCTTTGTCTTATCTGTTTTCAGAAAAAGGAGATTTACCATGGCAAAAATGTGGGCAGGCCGCACCGACGGCATGACTGAAAAGATCGCGGATGATTTCAATTCCTCCATCCGTTTTGACAGCCGGATGTACCGGCAGGATATCACCGGCAGCATGGTACACGCTGCCATGCTGGCAAGTCAGAATATCATCACTCAAGCGGATGCCGACGCCCTGATCGCCGGATTGGAAGGCATTCTGGCTGATATCGACAGCGGTGCGCTCCCCATCGACATGGAGTGTGAGGATATCCACATGTTCGTAGAGCAGGAGCTGACCAACCGACTGGGTGACGTGGGCAAGAAGCTTCACACCGCCAGAAGCCGCAACGATCAGGTGGCACTGGACATTCGGATGTACCTGCGAGAAGAGTTGGATACCATCTCCGACCTGACGAAGCAGCTGATTGCCGCTGTCACCAATAAGGCAGAGGAATACAAGGCAGCCATCATGCCCGGCTACACCCATCTGCAGCGTGCTCAACCCATCACCTTCGGACATCATCTGATGGCCTATGCCATGATGCTGCTGCGGGATGTGGAGCGGCTGGCAGACTGCCGGAAGCGGATGAACCGCTCTCCCATTGGCTGCTGCGCCCTGGCCGGCACCACTTACGATACCGACCGGGATTATGAGGCTAAGAACCTGGGCTTTGACGGCCTGGGCCTGAACTCTCTGGACGGCGTTTCCGACTGGGATTTCTGTGTAGAACTTATCAGCGCGTTGTCTATTCTCATGGTACATCTGTCCCGGTTCTCTGAGGAGATCATTTTGTGGTCCTCTTGGGAATTTAAGTTTATCGAGCTGAGTGATGCCTACACCACCGGCTCTTCTATCATGCCTCAGAAGAAGAATCCCGATATGGCCGAGCTGTGTCGCGGCAAGACAGGCCGTGTCTTTGGTGATCTGATGGGCACCCTTACCACCCTGAAGGGTCTGCCTCTGGCCTATAACAAGGACATGCAGGAAGATAAGGAAGGCGTATTTGATGCGGTGGATACCGTGAAGATGTGCCTGCAGGTGTTTGCCCCCATGGTAGCAACTTTGAAAGCCAACACGGCCAATATGAAGCGAGCCGCACAAGCCGGTTTCATCAACGCAACAGATCTGGCCGACTACTTAGTTAAGAAGGGGCTTCCCTTCC
>JAZONA010000028.1:0-34166 GCA_045654265.1 Faecousia sp. | reverse complement strand
TTCATCTTTTCCTCTTTGCTAAACTTTCTGTGTGGTATTCCTTTCTTGCCCATTGTTTCACATCCTTTCCAAATCCATTATACTACGAAAAAGTAGACACCCACACTTTTGTGAGTGTCTACTTTTATTTTACAGGTGCAGTTGCCAATTGGCAACCTCGGTACATTTTTATTCGACAGTAACGGACTTAGCCAGGTTTCTGGGCTTATCCACGTCGCAGCCACGGTACAAAGCCACATAGTAGCTGAACAGCTGCAGGGGGATGATGCTCAGGCTGGGCTGGAGCATGGGATGGATGCGAGGTACTGCGAAGGTCTGATCTGCGATCTTGGCGGCCTGCTCCTCCAGATCCTCCAAAGTCACACACAGAACGTCTGCGCCACGGGCCTTTACTTCCTTGATGTTGGCCATGGTCTTGTCAAACAGGCCCTCCACGGTAGCCAGAGCCACAACCAGAGTTCCCTCTTCAATCAGAGAGATGGGGCCGTGCTTCAGCTCACCGGCAGGATATGCTTCGCTGTGCAGATAAGCGATTTCCTTCAGCTTCAGGCTGCCTTCCATGCAGATGCCACTATCGATATTTCGTCCGATGTAGAAGGCATCGTGATGGGCATGGTACTGGCTGGCCAGATACTGGCAACGCTCCTTATGGCGGCGAGTCAGCACCCGCTCCACATCGTAGGGCAGGCTTTCCAAACCAGCAACCACAGCGGCGTAATTCTCGTCAGAAATAGTGCTCAAAGTCTTGGCCATCTGCAGAGCCAGCAGGTATACCACTGCCAGCTGGGTGGAGAATGCCTTAGTGGTAGCCACGGCGATCTCAGGGCCGGCCCAGGTGTAGATCACCTGATCGGCAGCCTTTGCAATGGCAGAGCCAACCACATTGACGATTGCCAAAGTCTGTGCGCCCAGATTCTTGGCCTCACGCAGAGCAGCCAGAGTATCGGCGGGTTCGCCGGACTGGCTGATGACGATGACCAGATTCTTGTCATCCACCACCGGATCGCAGTAACGGAACTCAGAAGCCATCATGGCCTCACAGGGAATCCGGCAGGTCTTCTCAATAATATACTTCGCCAGCACGCTCACATAGTAAGCGGAACCGCAAGCCACCAGATAGATCTTGCTCAAGCTACGCAGGTACTCCTCAGACAGCTCAATACCGTCCAGAATGATCTTGCCGTCACGCAGACGAGGGCTGATGGTATCCCGCAGAGCCTTGGGCTGCTCATAGATCTCCTTGATCATGAAGTGGTCATAGCCGCCTCGCTCAGCGGCACCCATCTCCCAGGTGATCTTTTCCTGCTTCTTCTCCACTTCCTCGCCAGTAATGTCATAGAAAGTGACGGAATCCGCATCAAAAACAGCCATGTCGCCATCTTCCAGATAAGCGACAGTCTGGGTGTACTTCAAAATAGCAGGCACGTCGGAAGCGACAAAATGCTCACCATCGCCGAAGCCGAAGATCAGGGGAGAATCCTTCTTCACCGCCACGATCTTGCCGGGATGATCTACGCACAGAATACCCAAAGCGAAGCTACCCTCCAGGCGAACAACAGTTTCCCGGACAGCGGTAACAAAATCGCCGTACTTCTCGTAATAGTAGCCGATCAAGTTCGCAACCACTTCGGTATCGGTTTCGGAAGCGAAGGTTGCACCTTTACGGAGCATCTTCTCACGGAGGCGAGCCTCGTTTTCGATGATGCCATTGTGGACAACAGCAATCTTGCCAGTCCAGGACATATGGGGGTGGCTGTTCACATCGGAAGGCGCGCCGTGGGTAGCCCAACGGGTATGACCAATGCCCACGTTGCCGGGCAGAGCGCTGCCGCCCTCCAGACGATCCCGCAGGACGCTGAGGCGACCCTTAGCCTTCTCAGGCACCAAACCTTTTTCATTATGCACACAAACGCCGGCAGAGTCATAACCACGGTACTCCAGCTTTTCCAGTCCATCCAAAAGAACAGGCGCTGCCTGACGGCTGCCTGCGTATCCAACAATTCCGCACATTGCAAATTACCTCCGCAAGATGTAATAATCTATCCACACTTTTTATATTATACAACTATTTTGGTGCATTTTTCAACTGTTATTTTCAAAATTTTCGATCAGTGACGAAAAATATACATCACTGATCGAAAAAACCACAATATTTCACATTTAGCCGGGAAAAATCGTCCAAATCTGCAAAGCTGATCAGCTCCGCACCCATATCCGACAATTTTCGCATGGCCTCGGAGCCGTCATCAAAGCAGTACACCGGGCTCCAACCGAAGCGCAGATTCTTCACGGTACCGTCCCAAGTGCCGCCTTTCTGGCAGTCACTTTGGGCAACAAAGGTGCGAAGTCCCATGCAGTGGATCACCCGATTTCTGCTCAGCGCTCGTGGACCGGAAAACGGCAAATCAAATCCATCCTCACTGAGATACAAAACATTTTCTTTTTCGTTGTGCCGTTCCAGCTCATCCGCCACAACGCAGATTACCCTGCCGCCCTCCAGCAAACAACCCTCTTGGGCAGCTCGGTCAGCGCCCCGGGCATTGCCGGACACAAGCACAAACCCCTGACGTGCCGCCTGACGCCCAACCTCCCTGGCGAAGCGCAGATTCTCCGCATCAATATCCCTGCTGCCCACCAGCGCCACCGCCGGCTGATTCAGCAAAGACAAATCGCCCTTAGCCCAAAGGCATCCAGGAGCATCCACATTCAGTCGGTTATGAACCGTATCGGGATAGCCATCGGTAACGCGGCTCAGGGGCACACAGCCGGCCTGCTGTCCCCGGCGCAGATAATGCGCCAACAACTCAGTATCCCCAAAAAGGGAAATAATCCGCTTCGCCATATCCCGATCATATCCCAGAGCGACCAAATCCCGCTCTTCCAGCTCCCGATCCGCCACTTCCCTTTCCGCCAGCGCCACTCGCTGCGCCAGCGCACGAAGCTGCGGCCCGGTGAGAGGATGTCGGTCCGGGTTACCAAGCTGACAGCTGAGCAGCAGGAACCCCTGCTCCCGGGCGTTCACCGGAACCTCTTTTTCATAGGAACAGAAGCCTTGATCTCTTCTTCCGTCAGGCATCCGTCTGCACCCAGAACCATGGGCTTGATAGTATATTGAGAGAACTTGGCGATTTCATCCAGCTTCGCCTTCTCCGGGAAATTGCCGATGATGCTCCATGCCACGCCCTTGCGCTTGGCTCTGCCGGTACGGCCGATACGGTGAACATAGTATTCGTTCTCCTCTGGCACATCGAAATTGATGACGCAATCCACATCATCTACATCAATACCACGGGATGCCACATCGGTGGCGATCAGCACCTGCAGTTTGCCATCACGGTAGCGTTGCATAGCCTTTTCCCGCTGACTCTGGCGAATGTGGCCGTGGATACAGTCACAATCCAACCCTGCCCGCTGAAATTCATCGCTGAGCCGCTGGCACATATGCTTGGTATTGCAAAAAATCATGATCCGCTCATAGCCCTGGGTGCGAATCAGCCGCAGGGTAGTTTCCGCCTTTTCCAAAGGCGTGACGGTCAGGCTATACTGGTCGATGTTGGGCCGATCCTCCTGCTTGGGCTCTACGGTGATCTCCACCTCGTCCCGCTGATACATCCAGGACACGGTCATGACCTCCTGAGAAATGGTAGCAGAAAACAGACCCAGATTCTTCCGGTTCTTCACCTTTTCAATGATACGGGTCACATCCTTGAAAAATCCCATATCCAGCATCCGATCCGCCTCGTCCAGCACTACAGTCTGGATCTTATCCAAACGGATAGACTTGCGGTTGTAATGATCCATCAGGCGGCCAGGCGTAGCTACCACAATCTGAGGCTTACGCTCCAGCTGCTTGATCTGACCGCCGATACCGACACCACCGTACAGCACCGCCACACGGATGCCTTCGTAATAGGTCAGCAGTCCTCTCAGCTCGTCGCCGATCTGGATAGCCAGTTCACGGGTGGGGGCCAAAACCAGCGCCTGCACCGCATCGCTGCCTGCATCGATATGCTCAATCATAGGGATGCCAAAAGCAAAGGTTTTACCGGTACCGGTAGGAGCCTTGGCAATGACGTCCTTCCATTGCAGGAAGTGAGGAATCGCTTCCGCCTGAATGGTAGTGGGGTATCCATAGCCCTTCTTCTCCAGTGCCTTGAGCATCACCTCGCTCAGGCCCAGATCTGCGAAGGAAATATTGCTAGTGTCCATAGTGTTCTTCCTTTATCTATAATTATGGGGTGGGAGCCATCATTTGCTCCAGCAATTTGCGATTTGCGGCAAAGTCAATGTCATATTGGAACCATGCTGCCAAACCTGGTCTGACCCTCGCCATACCGCCCTTAAAGGTTCCATCTGCCGGGATGCGCAACGTGCTGTAATCCGCACCAGCCAGCATGGGACCCACATCCAGCGCATAGCCGATGATGTCGCCTTTTTCCATATTGGTAGTGACCAGAGGCAAAATATCCTCCAGCATGTCGATCATTTCCAACACCGGCAAGGACTTATACTTCTCAATAATCGCCATGAGCACTGTCCGCTGACGGCGGGCTCGCTGATAGTCGCTGTCAATTTCACGAATACGGGAGTAAACCAGTGCTTGTTCGCCGGTCAGATGATTCATGCCCACCTGCAAATTCCAGCCCATTCCGTGATTTAAGTATCTGACCTCCGCTTCGGTGAGCTTCACATCCACACCGCCAAGCAAATCCACTACCTTTTCAAATCCGTTAAAATCCACTTCCACACAACCATCCACTTCCACGCCGAAGTTGACCTGCATGGTTTCGCTGAGCAGCTTCATGCCACCGAAGGCATATGCCGCATTCATTTTATTGGGCTGATAACCGGGGATCTGCACATAGGAATCTCGCATGAAGGAGGTCAGCGTCACGGACTTTGTTGCTTTATTCAGCGTAAGTAAAATCATCGAGTCAGACCGCTGGCGTCCCTGGCCAGGTCTGCGATCCTGACCGACCAGCAGAATGTTGATAATATGATCGTGATTCACCTCCGGTGCCTGAGGCTCCGACGGCAACACCGAATCGGAAATATCCGGAAGCTCTACTTCCTCATCCGGGCTGATCACGATATTCTCCGGGTCATTGATGATAATATCCTCTGCATCGCTGGGAGAAACCGTTGCATCCAGCACCTCATCATAGGGAGTAATCTGGTTGAGCAAATGATTTAGTTTCAGGCTTGCCGCCAGAACCACAACCAAAACCAAGGTCAAGAGCAGACCAACCACAGCGCCGGACCAAATCAGCAGAACCGGCCAAACTTTTTTCTTTTTCTTCTGTTCTTCCAAGGCATAGCCCCTCCCTTACCATTTTTCTTTATTTTATCACATATATTCCGTCCGTCAAGGGCGAAATCCAAACTGCTATTTTATAGAAAATTCACGTTTCGAGCCTCGCTTACTGTGGACAAACAGAAAAAAGTGTGCTATATTTTATGATAGTGTATTATACCCACCCTAAAAGCGGAGGAGTATTGATTAAAATGGGTAAACTGATTGTAATCGAGGGAACCGACGGTTCCGGAAAATCCACCCAATTCAAGCTGCTGACGGAGCGGCTGGTAAACGAAGGGGTCACCTTTAAGCGGATCGTTTTCCCCCGGTACGCCGAGGAAAGCTCCGCCCTGATCCGGATGTACCTGCAGGGTCAATTCGGCACCAATCCATCTGATGTAAGCAGCTATGCCGCCTCTGCATTCTATGCGGTGGATCGCTACGCATCCTACAAACAGGACTGGGGCAAATGGTACGAGGAGGGCGGTCTGATACTGTCCGACCGGTACACCACTTCCAATGCCGTCCATCAAGCATCCAAGGAAGCTCCGGAAAATCGGGGCGAATTCTTGCGTTGGCTGTATGAGTTTGAATACGACCGTTTGGGTCTTCCCAAACCGGATCTGATCATCTACCTGGACGTTCCCACAGATTTTACAGAGAAACTGATGCGTCGCCGTGAGCAGGACACCAACACCAAGGCCGACATCCACGAGCAAGACATGGCCTACCTTGCCACCTGCCGTGAATCCGGCCGTGCCGCAGCAGCGTTCTACGGTTGGAGCGTTATCGAATGTGTCCGGGACGGTGCCATGCGTTCCATCGAGGACATCCACAACGAAATCTTCGCCCGGGTGACGAAGCTTCTGGAGGAATAAGTATGGTTTATGTATTGCTGGGCACCGGTTTTGAAGAAACCGAGGCCATCGCTCCCATTGATCTGCTCCGCCGTGCAAATATCCCCACCTTGACTGTGGGTGTGGACGGCAAAGCCGTCACCGGTGGTCACGGCATCACCGTGGAAGCAGACATTGCCATTGGCGAAATGGATCTAACGGATTTGGATATGATCGTCCTCCCCGGCGGTTTAGGTGGTGTTGCCACCGCCAGAAAGAGTCCGGAGGCGCTGGACGCACTGCGTTTCGCATGGGAAAATGACAAGTTCGTTGCCGCCATTTGTGCCGGCCCCACGGTTCTTGCAGATCTGGGAATTACCAGTGGCAAAAGCGCCACCTGCTACCCCGGCTGTGAAAGCGGTATGGGCAATGCGGTAATGGCAGAAAACGCCGCCTGCGTCCGGGACGGAAAGCTGATCACCGGTACCTCCGCAGGCTGTGCCATCCCCTTCGGCCTGGCTCTGGTAGCCGCCCTGAAGGGTCAGGAGGAAGCGGATCGGATCGCCAAACAGATCGTCATCCGCTGACGAGAGGAGAACATTATGGATAATGAAAAACACCTCGAGGATATGTCATCCGAGGAATGGCTGGATGAGCTGTTCAAAAAACCTCATCTAGCAGAGGAAATCCTTGCGGATGAGCAGGCTGTTGCTTCTGCTGGTCTGACGCATCCTTCCGATCTTGAATTTGAGAAAATCATGCGTGAAGCCCTGAGTGAGGACTGGAGCACAGACGATGAAGTGATGGAATCGGAGCTCCCCATTCCGGAGTTTATTGATGTAGAGCCCTTTAAGGACGAAGAATTTCTTGACACCTTCGAGGAAACAAATCTGGATGAGATTTTCAATGATCCCACTCCTACCGAGTCCGGAAAGCAATCCCCGACTCTTCCCGATCCGGCTTTGGCCGCCACCAGGAAGCACGCCGTGGTATCTCCGCGGGATGCTATGGTGGAAGAAATAGACGAGGCGGAAGTACCGGAAGAGGAGGACATGCCCACCTCAGCGGAAAAGGGCCGTCCAAAGCGGAATCATAAATACGGTCTGCTGGGTATCCCTCATGTGGTAGTCACCGCCATTTGGATTGCACTGATCCTGCTCATCGGTGTGACCATTGGACGGATGGTTTGGCTGTGCGCCCAGGACGTGCTGGCCTTTGGCCGTGATCCTATCACCGCTTCCGTCACCATCGAAGAGAATGACAGTATAGATACCATTGCCCAAAAGCTAAAGGATGTGGGTCTGATTCGTTACCCCGGTCTGTTCAAGCTTTATGCAGACATTTCCCATGCTGAGGAAGAAATCCGCCCCGGCACCTACGGATTTAACGACGGTGCGGATGATGCAGAACTGATCGTCTACGATTATATGGCACTCGTTGCCCATATGTCCCCCTCGACCGGTCTTGTTGTCGTGGAAGATGTGCGCATTCCAGAAGGCTTTACTTGCGCGCAGATCTTCAAGCTCTTGGAGGAGAAGAAAATCTGTAGTGCGGAGGCACTGGAACAAGCTTGCATGGATCCGGAATTCAAGCTGGACGGCTATTGGTTCCTGAAGGATCTGGATCGCAATAACAAGTATTGTCTTGAGGGTTACCTCTTCCCCAACACATATGACTTCTACGAAGACGATGACCCTGAACGTGTCCTGCGGAAAATGCTGGATGCCTTCAACGCCAATTTCACCGACGTTATGCGTGATAAGCTGTCCAAACTGGAGGGCTATTCTCTGAAGGAGGTCATCATCATCGCCTCCATGGTTGAGAAGGAATCCGCAAATCTGGAAGAAAGCTATGCCGTTTCTGCTGTCATCTATAACCGTCTGAAGAACGCTAGCAAGTATCCCTACCTGAATATCGATGCCACGCTGGTGTACGCACTGGGCAAGAACGATATTACCAGCGAGGATACCAAGATCGACCACCCCTACAACACCTATAAGTACCCCGGTCTGACCCCTGGCCCCATCTCCAACCCCAGTCAGAACAGCATCGCTGCGGCTCTGGAACCCGATGCGGATTATACCGGCTACTACTTCTACGCACTGGATCCTTCCACCAACAAGCACCACTTCTCCAAGACCTATGAGGAGCACCTGAAGTTCCTGGCATCTCTGGAGGATTGACAATGAGAAAACTGGAATTACTCAGCCCCGCCGGCGACATGGAGCGCCTGCGGATGTCGGTGCTATATGGTGCTGACGCCGTATATCTGGCGGGTACAGACTTTGGTATGCGTTCCTTCGCCGGGAATTTCTCGGCGGAGGAGCTTCCTCTGGCGGTAAAATTTGCCCATGACCATGGAGTGAAGGTTCACGTCACTGTCAACACCATGCCCCGCAACGACGAAATCATCGCCCTGCCCGAATATTTGGAGCGGCTGGACGATGCTGGGGTGGACGCAGTGATCGTGGCGGATTTGGGTGCCTTCACTTTAGCGGGCAAATATGCCCCCCGGTGCGAGCGGCACATCTCCACCCAGCAGTCCATCGCCAACTACGAATGTGCAACCGCATGGTACGATTTAGGCGCAAAAAGAGTGGTTTTGGCCAGAGAATTGAGCCTTTCGGAGATCCGTTGCATCCGGGAAAAATGTCCGAAAGAGTTGGAAATTGAAACTTTCGGTCACGGTGCCATGTGCGTCAGCTACTCCGGTCGGTGCTTACTGAGCAATTACATGACCGGTCGGGACTCCAACCGGGGTGCCTGCGCCCAGCCCTGCCGATACCAGTACACCCTGATGGAAGAAAAGCGTCCCGGGGAATATTTCCCGGTTTTCGAGGATGAAAAGGGTACATATATCCTCAATTCCCGGGATATGTGTACCATCGATCACCTAAAAGAACTGATGGATGCAGGTATCGACTGCATCAAAATCGAGGGTCGTGCCAAATCCGCTTACTATGCCGCCATCGTCACCGGTGCTTACCGCCATTGTATCGACGATATTTGCGCCGGAAAAGAAGTGGATCCGGTTTGGAGAAACGAAGTTGACCACGTTTCTCATCGCATTTACTCCACCGGCTTTTATTACGGTTTCCCCGGTCAGTACACCGAGAATTCCCGGTATATCCGGGAATGGCAAATTTGCGCCATTGTGGAAAGCTGTGACGAAAACGGTCTGGCGCTGTGCAGTCTACGCAATAAGTTCGCAGCCGGAGATGAATTGGAAATTGTAGGTCCCGACCTACGTCCTTTCCCCATCACCGTCCAAAACATGACCGATTGCGACGGCGCTCCCCTGGACGAGCCACGCACTCCCCAAATGAAATTCTACCTTCCCCTGCCCCGGCAGGTTCCCCCGTACAGCATCCTGCGCAGGAGCGTAGATCTGTCTGCAAAATAACAGAAGCGGTCTGCATTTGCAGACCCCTTACATTATTTCTTTTGCTTGTATTGCAGCTTTGACCAGAACAAAATAATGATCTGACCAGGGATACCCAGCAGCAACGGCTGCCAAATCTGCAGACCAAACAGCATCAGTGTCAGCACTGCGCTGATCAGAATTGCCCACATCATCACCGCCACAATGGCGCAATTGTGCTTGCCGCCGAACCACACGGAATTCAGCACCAGCCACACCAAAACGGATACCGGCACCGCATACACAAATGCCAGCAAATGAATCTGCGTCTTATCGAAAATCAGATCCATCACCACATAGGCTGCTGTTGCCAGAAGCCACACCAGCAGGATGCTCAGCACAGTGATCACCTTGTGATTTCTGCGTTTTACCGGCGCAACTACCGGCTCTGCCACAGCAGGCTCCTGCTGATTCTCCTGAACCAAATAGTCCAGCGGAACCCCAAACAGATCCGCCAGCGCCTTCAGCACCGTAATATCCGGAATGGACTCACCACGCTCCCACTTGGAGATGGCTTTATCGGAGTAATTTAACTTCTCAGCCAATTCGCTCTGGGTCATCTTGGCGTTTTGGCGAAGAATGGTAATATTTTTCGCAATAATGGGCTTAATATCTTTCACGCTAATATCCTCGCTACTTATGTTAGATGTTGATTATACCACATCTTATCTTTCAAATCAAGGCAGATATTTTTCTTTTTTATTGCATTTCCATCAGGTGAATGATACAGTAAAGCAACGGAGGTGTGCCATGTACAGAACCTTGAACGAACACTATCAGTCCATTTTCGGCTGTAAAGTATACAAATTATCCATAGATGCTGGTTTTTCCTGCCCGAACCGGGACGGAACATTGGGAGATCGGGGTTGTATTTTCTGTTCCGGAAGAGGCAGTGGCGATTTTGCGGCCTGTGGAGATACCGTCACGGAGCAGTTGGAAAAAGCCAAAGCCCAGGTAGAAAGCAAATCCCACAGTGGCAAATATATTGCGTATTTTCAAGCCTTTACCAACACCTACGCCCCGGTTGCGCAGCTTCGTAAGTTATACACAGAAGCAATGTCCATGAACGAAATCGTCGGGCTTGCCATCGGTACCCGCCCAGACTGCCTGGATAGCAACGTGGTGGCGCTTTTGGCGGAGCTGAATCAAATCAAGCCCATTTCTGTAGAACTGGGTCTGCAAACCATCCATGAAGCCTCCGCCAGGTATATCCGCCGTGGGTACCCCCTGGAAGTCTACGACGATGCAGTGGCTCGGCTGAAAGCCGCAGGTTTAGAAGTGGTGACCCACATCATTCTGGGTCTGCCGGGAGAAACTATGGATATGGCTGTACAGACCACCCACCACGCTGTTTCCATGGGCACAGATGGCGTGAAATTCCACTTGCTCCATGTGCTTCGGGATACGGATTTAGAAAAAGATTATCTTGACGGACATTTCCGCTGTCTGGAATTAACAGAATACGCCGTTTGGCTGAAGGCTTGCATGCATGTTTTGCCGGAGCATATTGTTGTTCACCGGATCACCGGTGACGGTGCCAAACGGGATCTGACAGCCCCATTGTGGTCAGCGGACAAAAAACGGGTGCTAAATTTCCTGAATCAGTATTTAAGAAGCTAGACTTTTTGGCGAAATATAGTATAATATAAGGTATCAATCCGATTGGAGGCTCATTATGAAGCTCAATTACAAGCGCACGATTCTGGTTGGCTTCGCATTTTTTCTGATCAGCCTGTTCTGGCAGAACTATGATGCAACCATTCCCGTAATCCTGACCAACAAATTCGGTATCCCTCAGGACTGGTCCGGCTTTATTATGGCGCTGGACAACATTCTGGCAGTATTCATGCTGCCCATCTTCGGCGCACTGTCTGACAAGTGCCGTTCCAAGCATGGCAAGCGCACCCCCTTTATCACCATCGGTACCATTTTGGCAGCTGTTTTGCTGATTGCTCTGTCCTTCACCGACAAGGCACAGCTGAACAACATCTCCGATGTTGCCACCATTGACGATCCTGCCGGTATGCACATTCTCTACGACACCCAGAAGGACAAGGAGCTGAAAACTCCCGACGGTGAGGATTTTATCCTTTCCGACATTTTCACCGAGGAAGCCTTCGTTTCCATCCCCAGCAAGGTAGAGGTTGTGAAGCAGAGCGATCCTCTGCGGATCCTGCGGAAAAATGACATGGCACTGGCGTACAAAGAGGGCGACACCCTGATCTTGAAGGATCTGCTCACCGCGGAAAACGTCGCCTCCATCAAAAACGATAGTGATCGGGAGGTTATCCAAAAGATCTATGATCTGGGCTGGACTGTCACCGTTCTGGACGGCAAGGGCTATGTTTGCACTGCCGATCTGTCCGATGCCCAAAAGGCTGACCTGGACGTTAAAAAGATCTCCCATCCCGATTATATCAACTATGTTTCTCCCGCCCGTCAGGGTTACGCTGCCGACACCACTGCCAGCAATCCCCTGCCCCTGATTCTGTTTGTCGTGCTGCTTTTGGCGTTGCTGATTGCCATGGCTATCTTCCGTTCCCCCGCTGTGGCACTGATGCCCGATATCACCGTCAAGCCCCTTCGCAGCAAGGGTAACGCCGTCATCAACCTGATGGGTACTGCCGGCGGCATTCTTGTGCTGGGCATGGGTATGGTATTCTCCACCTCTCAGGAAATGATGCGCTACACTCCCTATTACTGCCTGATTGCCGGCATTATGCTGGTGGCGCTGATCATCTTCCTGGCCACTGTCCGGGAGCCCAAGTGGGCTAAGGAAATGGAGGAAGACAGCGTTCGCTACGGCATCGTAGAAACCGTGGAAGAAAACACCGAGAAGCGCAGCCTTTCCAAGGGTGAGAAGCGTTCTCTGATCTTCATTCTGCTGTCTGTTGCCTTGTGGTACATTGGCTACAACGCCGTTACTTCCAAGTATTCCGTCTATGCACCCAACATTCTGGACATGGACTACAACACCACCATGCTCATTGCGCAGGGCTTTGCCATCGCAGCTTATTTCCCCGCCGGCATCGTGGCTTCCAAGATTGGCCGCAAAAAGACCATTCTGGCCGGTGTCATCATGTTAGCTGCCGCATTCGGCGCTGCCGCCTTTGCCCGGGCCAGTACCCCCGCATTGGTCATGAACATCATGTTTGCGCTTGCAGGTATCGGTTGGGCAACCATCAATGTCAACTCCTTCCCCATGGTCGTGGAGCTGTGCTCCGGCGGCGACACCGGCAAGTACACCGGTTACTATTACACCGCTTCCATGTCTGCGCAGGTGGTCACCCCCATCCTCTCCGGCATTTTAATGCGCCGCATTGCCTACACCACCCTGTTCCCCTATGCATCTATTTTCGTGGCACTGGCCTTTGTGACCATGCTCTTTGTTAAACACGGCGACTCCAAGGCCGAACCCAAAAAGGGTCTGGAAGCCCTGGACATTGATGATTAAGCCATGCCCATACTGATTTGTCTATTGATTTTGATGCTCCTGGCTGTGGCATACCTGCTGGCCATCCGTGGTCGGGAGAATCATCCCGGCGTGGATACATTGAAGGGTTGGAGCTATGCCCACCGGGGTCTTCACGGAGAGGGTCGTCCGGAAAACAGCATAGCTGCCTTTCAGGCTTCTCTGGATGGCGGCTACGGTATCGAGCTGGACATCCACCTGCTGGCAGACGGAAATCTGGCTGTGATCCATGACTCTCTTTTGATGCGCACCACTGGTCAAGAGGGACGCATCGAGGATTTAACCACCGAACAGTTGAAAGCTTACGCTCTGGAAGGCACTAACGAAACCATTCCGGAATTTCGGCAGGTTTTGGAATTATATCAGGGCAAGTATCCTCTGATCGTGGAACTGAAGCCCTACCGCAATAACTATGCCGCCCTGACAGAAGCCGCCTGCAAAATGCTGGAGGGCTATGAAGGCGTGTATTGTTTAGAATCCTTCGACCCCAGGTGCCTGCTATGGCTGAAAAAGCATCGTCCGGAACTGATCCGCGGTCAGCTCAGTGAGGACTATTATGTGAGCAAGACCGCTAAAATCCCCTTCATCCTTAAATGGCTTATGCGAGAAAATCTGGCCAATTTCCTGACAAGACCGGATTTTATTGCCTACAAATTCGAGGATCGACACTGTACACTCAGCAATTCTCCCGCTCTGCGAAGCAACACCTGCGTCAGCTGGACTTTGAAATCCCAGGAAGAATTCGATACAGCGGTTAACGAAGGCTGGATCCCCATTTTCGAGGGCTTCACGCCCGATCCCACCCGCCGTCAAAAAAACTAATACCAACGGAGGTATTTCCATGAAATCCATCCGCGACATCTACAAAATTGGCAAAGGTCCTTCCTCCTCCCACACCATGGGGCCGGAGCGTGCAGCCATTCTGTTCAAGGATAATTACCCTGAAGCAGACAGCTTCCGGGTGACCCTTTATGGCTCTCTCAGCAAGACCGGCGTGGGACACGGCACCGACCGGGTCATCCGACAAGTACTTTCTCCCCTTCCCACCGAAATCATCTTCTCCCAGGAAGAGCTGCCCAATTATCACCCCAATACCATGGATTTTTCCGCCCTGAAGGACGGAGCTGAGATTGGTGCGCTGCGGGTGGAATCCATTGGAGGCGGTGACATTCGCTACCCCGGCTGTCAGAATGACGAGGGCGAGGAAGTGTATATCGAGCACTCCTTTGCGGAAATCGCTGATTTTTGCAAGTGGCGCTATATTTCCAAGCTGTCTGACTATGTGGAACTAAACGAAGGTCCGGAAATTTGGGACTACCTGATGACCGTTTGGCAGACCATGAAGCAGGCAATTGCAGATGGTCTGAACGCAGAAGGCGTTCTCCCCGGCGGTCTGAATGTGCAGCGAAAGGCTAAGTCCTTGTATGAGCAGGAGCTGCTGGTTGACGAGCCCAGTCTGCGGGAGTTTCAGCTTATCGCCGCTTATGCTTACTCCGTTGCAGAGCAAAATGCGGATAATGGCACCATCGTTACTGCGCCCACCTGCGGTGCCTGCGGCGTTCTGCCTGCGGTGCTGAAGTATGCGCAGGATCGGAAGGGATTTTCCGACGAGCAGATTTGCCGTGGACTGGCCACCGCCGGCATTATCGGCAACCTGACCAAGCGCAACGCCTCCATTTCCGGTGCGGAAGCCGGATGCCAAGCTGAGATTGGCACCGCTTGCTCTATGGCAGCCGCTGCCTTGGCAGAACTGTACCGGCAGGATCTGGATCAGGTGGAATACGCCGCCGAGGTTGCCATGGAGCATCATCTGGGACTTACCTGCGACCCCATTTGCGGTCTGGTACAGATCCCCTGCATTGAGCGTAACGCCGTTGCCGCCATGCGCGCCATGAATGCCTGCAACCTGAGTTACCTGCTCACAGGCTCCCGGAATATCAGCTATGATATGGTCTGCCGTGCCATGCACGAAACCGGCATCAACCTGAACCATCGGTTCCGGGAAACCAGCGAAGGCGGTCTTGCCAAACTATACAACCGGAAAAGAAAATAAACGACTGCGCCTCTTTTTTCAGAAAAAGAGGCGCAGCTTTATGTATTCCAGAAGTTGCGTTTTATTCCAAATATTAAGGTTTCTTTTTTGATTGACTTTTAATCGTGTGTACCAACCTCCGTTTGAGTGCTTGCGGATGCAGTAACGGCGCCGTAGGAGAATTAGAAAACCGGGTGCAAATCCCGGACTGCATTGCCACTGTATATATGGCGGCATTATGACCCCCGCTGCAGCACTGATGTACAATTCCCAATCCATCAACTGGGAAATACTGAAGCCTGCCCATGGATCTGTCCATGCAGCCGCCACAGTAATCTTCATCCTCATCGCCGCCGAGCCAATGCTGAAAAAACTCGACCGAATCAAGGTTAAATACGGATTCATAGAATAAGCATTCAGCCACGCAACATTCTTGGGTCTTCATTAATATTTCCGTCCGAATTGCAATATATTAAGAGATATGTTATAATACTTTCCAGACAAAAAGGATCTTATGGACTTTTGTGATCTTTTATCCTTTTATCCAGTTTTGCAGATTCAAGCCGCTTACCTTGCGAATAAAGAAATACAGAATAAGGTGGGATTATAAATGAAAACTGAAGAAAAGTTTATCCCTGACAACTATGATGCATTTATAAGCTACAAACATCAATCCGGTTTTTATATGGCCCAGGTAATTTACGATAAGCTCGTACAAAACGGCTACTCGGTATTCATGGACAAGCGCTTAAATCGGGGAGAATTTGAACGGCAGATCAAAGATGCGGTCGAAAAAAGCCGAAATTTCATTCTTGTGTTGTTCCCGGAGGATCTGGATGGTAGCAACAGCGACAGCGATTGGTTGCGGAAAGAGGCCCAATGGGCAGCAGCAACACCTAACATGCACTTTATTCCGGTTTTCTGCGAAGGTTTTGACACAAAGGGTATTAAGGTAGAACTGCCGGATTGCTTGAAAACAGCCCTTTCGTTCCAGAATATTGTTATTCACAAAGATTACGCCCTTGATGCAGATTTGGATAAGCTGTGCGATATTGCACTCAAAAATGCCAATCCCATCAGGCCACTGATCAATACTGTAGAGTTTTTTAACAGCAACCTGAATGACAAACAGCATTTATCCGTCAAAAGCATTGATATGGCGTTTCACGCAGGTGCCGCATGGCTCAGAGCCGGTGCGCAAAAGGATATTTTAGATACTATTATTCGGCGGAAAATACCCGTTCGTATTCTTGTGAACACGCCAGAAGCTGCCGAAAGCATCGCCAAATATATGCGGGATGAATTGGCGTTGTATTTTCCCTTTGAACAAGTCACAAAGCTGTGGGGCAAATACGCATCAGATTACGGAGATCTTTTGCAGGTACGAGTCTGCCCAATCCCTCTGTTGCGAGTCTATCATAATATTAAATTCCATGACGATCCTGAAAAGAATACATATGACAGAATGCATATTAAATACTATGTCTATCAAAATATGAACCTCGACAACGCCTTCGAGCACGAATTGAGCAGCTTTTCAAAGTACTACGGGATTTATCAGCGGGAATTTGAGTTTTTGTGGAATGCAAGTACGCCATTATAAAAACGCAGCTGGCTATCTTTTTGATAGCCAGCTGTGTTTATTCGGTTTAACATAACGGCATTGGTGCCGAAAGACAATACCACTTCCGCATATCCTAACTCTGCACAATCGCGATACAAGTCTAACAAATCAAACAGATCTTTCTTCCCTTGATTTTTACTGTTCCAAAATCAATACATTGATCTGTTTTGTATCGGCGGTGCCTGCATCGATGGCTATGATACCATTGCCGTGAAAAATAGAAAAGTCCTTTTTATCCCGGTTAGGGTCAAAGGCACCGGCATACCAGGTAGGCACATGTCCGCATACCAGTATTTTTTCCGGAATTGGTCTCCGGCCAGCATACAGCTCGTCCCATCTGAGCCATCTCGCTTTCCCCCAAGCCTCTCGGCTTGCTTTTCGACGCCCTTCCGGGGTCAAAGCATTCTCCGGCAGCCAACCGTGGACAAACACATAGTTTTCCGTTTCGTAATAATCCACAGTTTCCTCGATAAATTCGCATATCCGGTCTGTGATGCGGGTCTTGCCGGAAAAGTCGATGGTATCATCCACCGGATCAATAGAATATTTACCATAAAAGTTCTCCAGAGTATGCATGGTTCCGTTTATGTAATGGTGAGGAAGCAGTTTGCCGGTTTGGAGCAATTTCAGGAGCATATCCTCATGGTTTCCTCTCAGCAAAACCTTATGCTGCAAGCGTTCAAAAAAGTGCAGCACCTCTACATTTTCATTGCCCCTATCAAAATAATCACCGCAGCAAATCAGCAAATGCTCTTCATTATCCTTGTCAAAGCCTGCCCGATCCAGCGCTTCCTTCAAAAGGGTGCAGTGACCGTGGACATCGGATACAACAAACAGTTTTTTCATCGGCTCACCCCTTACACTTTATCTTTGGCAGAGCGATACTGTGTCCAAGTCTGGAAACCAACACCGCCAGCTGAAAGAACTGAAAGAGTGCGTGTTGGAAGTCTTTTGTCTTTGCTGTGATAGAAATGTCCTTCCCGTCAAATTCTCCGCCAAAACGGCCTACCAGCTTAGAAAAAAATCTCCGGTAAACAGCAATGTCGGTGCTGTCATGATACCAGTAACAAGATTCCAGCAATTCTCCCTCATACTTACCCTTTAATCTGTCACTGAAGCGAATATTCCCTCCATCCAAGGTTTCCACCAAAAAGGAATACCGGGTTTGGAAAGGAGAATTGCCTGCTTTCAGCCAGCAACAAAGGCCCTCGTTTTCGTCGTAATATGCGTTAACACTTTCCCTAAGCATATTTATCAATTCTGCTTCATCAAAGGGCTCTGCCTTATCCTCCGGCATATATACATACCCCTTGTCCTTGAAACACAGCTGATGGTTTGCTCTGGGGTAATAAAGGTCTGCCTGTGCCACAAACACCAGGTCCTTTATATAATACATAAATCCGGTGACATTGGTAAAGCTTCCGGTAATTCGTCCGTTATCAATCCGGCAGCTGTTGCAAACCTTTCTGACTGCTCGCCCGTATTGATCTGCGTCCCGAAGCCTGCGAGCCAGATACCGCAGAGCGCATCGATTGTCGTGGATATAATAGATACCGTCTACCCGGTGAATGGAGAGAGTCAGACCGGTGTTACCAAAGAATTTCGGGATTCTTACAGTTGTGATGTTTCCAGTGTGCTTTGTTACAATTCCATCCAAAGCCAGTTGGATCAGTTCTTCCGGCTCTGCAAATTTTGCGGCAGGTTTCCAGTCTCTTTTGGCCGCCGCCGTATTGGCTTTTTCCATCAGCTTTTGGCAAACCGCTTCCACACTTTTGGCGGTATAATCGTAGATGTTGGCATCTGCATACGCCAAAAGAGGAATGATAGCATCCTCACTTACCAAAACCCGATAAACCGGTCTGCACGCCTCCGCCAGTTCCTTCAGAACGCACAAGAAAACTAGATCGGCAGAAAGTACATCATGATTCCGCAAAGCAGCAATCTTTTCACAAAAGGTAAAATCAAAGGGTTCTTCTGCTATGCCGTCCCGCAACTTTTTGGCTAAGCAAAGCCGAAAAAACGAGCTATTTTTCAAAACCTTGGCAAAAAGCATTCTAAGGCGTTCTTCTTCATACCAATTGGGATAAATCGTTCTGTCTGACACAGAAAACCCCGTGTACTCCGTTGCGCAGAACTCCACGAAGGCTACCGCAATATGAGATGGCCACAAAAAATTGCAGCAGTATTCTTCTCGCACAGTTTCTCCTTTTTTAAGAATTGCCTTAAGCAGTTCCGTGTGTCTCATAATCACACCTCCTTCAGTCGGTACTCTCCATAAAATGCATAGCCAATGCTGTACAGCTTGAACGGCATCAAGAAATTACCGTCAGAATCGATGTATGAATACAGCGACAGCGACTCATAATCCTCAGCGCCAAATCCCCAGGAATCCATCCAGTATCTGCCGTCAGGTCTTACCGTCCATACCATGATCAATCTGCCGTCATCAAGCTTTTCAAATACCGCTTCATACTTAACGATAGGTTTTATCGTTCCCCTTCCTAATTCTTCAAGAAGTTCATCGGTATATTCAACTCCCGGAAAATCCAGGATATTACCATCTTGATCTACGATTGGCTTATGGATGTTCTTTTCTCCATTCGTGAAGGTCACAGTATAATCTACCTTGAACAGATATTCACTATGGGGCTCACAAACAAGATATTTACTTAAATATACATTGTTATGATCATTCGCTTTATGATACATAAAATCCCCACTCCTTTTGTTGCATACGATAAATCAAATGCTTATGTATATTATGTCAAACAACTTTTGGCTTTTCAAGGCAAAAAGCAGATTATTTTTATCTTTTTGCAAAAACATAACGTTGACTCTCCTGACGTTTTGATAGCTCGTTTATCGTGTGTCTGAAGCCAACAATTTTCTTCATATTTACCGCCAGATCGTACTGTCTATCAAGGATTTCATGTTCTAAAATCCCAAAAAAAGTGAAACAACGATAGATATTCATCGATTCCTATTGAAAAAAGGGAGCCAGTGTGGTAGACTATAACAGTTGCATTCGATCTTTTTCTCAATCGAGAAGAGAGCTTATGCATTGGGTAAACGTATTGATCTATTTTATCACCTGGCGCACCGGAGCTACGGCAAAGAACAGCTTCTATGATGCAGGGATCATGCCGCCAAAGGTGCTGGGTCACGCCAGCATCCAAGCCGCCATGGATCCGTGACGGGCGAATCAACAGATCAAGTTGTGAACAATTTTAGAAAAATTGGGTATCGGCATAAATATCTATGTTATTCCATGTCAAATGTCGTAAGCCCTTGCAAATAAAGGATTTTTTGAAGGAGAATGAGATAAAATGAAATTAGGTATCGTGGGACTGCCCAATGTAGGCAAGTCCACCCTCTTTAATGCAATTACCAACGCAGGTGTTCCTGCGGACAACTATGCGTTCTGCACCATCGACCCCAATGTGGGCGTTGTGTCCGTGCCGGATGAGCGACTGAATTGGCTGGCCGACTTCTATCAGCCCAAGAAGCACACCCCCGCTGTCATTGAATTCGTTGACATCGCCGGTTTGGTGAAGGGCGCATCCAAGGGCGAAGGACTTGGCAATAAGTTCCTGAGCAACATCCGTACCACCCATGCCATCGTCCATGTGGTTCGCTGCTTTGAGGACAGCAACGTCACCCATGTGGAAGGCAGCACCGATCCCCTCCGGGACATTGACATCATCAATCTGGAGTTGGTCATGGCAGACATTGAGATGGTAGAGCGCCGTATCGACAAAGCGCAGAAGGCCATGAAGGGCGGCGACAAGCGCTTTGCTCGTGAAGTGCAGGTTTTCACCGGCCTGCTGGAGCATCTGAATGAGGGCAAGCTGGCCCGCACCTTTGACTGCGACGATGAAGATCGTGCCCTCATTGGCACCTCCGATCTGCTGACCCTGAAAAAGACCATTTATGTTTCCAATCTGGCTGAAAATGAAATTAATGAGCCGGAAAACAACCGTCACTACATGGCTGTTAAGGCACTTGCCGATTCCGAGGGCAGCCAGCTTCTGCCCATTTGCGCCAAGCTGGAAGCTGACATTGCCGAACTGGATGATCCCGAAGAGAAGGCGATGTTCATGGAGGAGTTGGGAGTTGCAGAATCCGGTCTGGATCGACTGATGAAGAGCAGCTATGCGCTGCTGGGTCTGATTTCCTTCCTCACTGCCGGTTCTGATGAGTGCCGTGCCTGGACCATCAAGCGTGGCACCAAGGCACCTCAGGCTGCCGGCAAGATCCACACCGACTTTGAGCGTGGCTTCATCCGTGCTGAAGTTATCGCATTTGAGGATCTTAAGGCCAATGGCACTATGGCCAATGCCAAGGCTAAGGGTCTGGTTCGCAGCGAAGGCAAGGAATATGTAATGAAGGATGGCGACATCGTCAACTTCCTCTTCAATGTTTAATAAAAAACCCGCCATAATGGCGGGTTTTTTATTACTTTTTATTCTTTTTTGCAATGATGACAACTGCGACAATCGCAGCACCGATCAATACGCCTGCAAGCACTATCGCCAGCCAACCTAAGCCACGATCAGGCTCCTCATCCGGTTTCTCCATAGGCACCTGGCAAGTGCCGCTGGTGGGATCGCAGGTGGTGGAAGCTGTCGTGTTTTCTTCCTTCCCAGGTTCTGTAGCATCCGGTACTGTGGTAGGTTCGGTACTGGGCTCCGTCTGTTCCGTAGTGGGTTCTGTTGTAGGCTCGGTAGAAGGTTCCGTGGGCTGAGTGGAGGGTTGGATCGTTTCCTCTTTTAGACCGCAGGAACAAGTACCGTTCACATATTTATGGACAACGGCGATGCCACAGCCGGTACAAATACCGCTGGTATTATGTACGCCGTGAGCACACTGAATATTGGTAGCGCCGCAGAGGCACTTTCCATTATTGAAACTATGCCCCACATACACACCGCAGGATGTGCAATTACCGGTCTGCTTATGTGCGTTATGGCGGCATACGGGCGTCACGGGCGTTTTCTCCTGATATACCGTCCACTGTTTCTTGGACAAATCATAGCAGTTTTTGCCGGATGGGATGCTCAGATCATCCGTTTGATTGCTTCCGTCATTGAAAATAATATTCACTGCGTCCGCCGGGAGGGTGCATTCCCATACCCCGTCGGCATTTTTCTTCATGGCATCACCGGGCCAGGAAGAGGTGATCTCCACGGGGCCTTCGTACCATGCGTAGACGTTGACCTTGCTCCAATTGCCGGTGAAGTAAATGGTTTTCTGCTCCGGCTTGGGGGTGGGATTCACAGTGGGAGTGGCCTTGTACACCACGGCGATGCCCGTGGAGCCGATGTTGCCCTTGATCCGACCGCCGGAAACGGTAAAGCTGTTGCCGGTGATTTGGTCGGTGTAGGTGCCGTCCTTCATGGTGTGGGCAGCCACGTTCACAGAATTGGAGCCGCCGCAATTTACCAGAACCACACCGCTGTTGCCCCGTTCCACATATGCAATGCCATTTTCGTTGGACACATACTCGCCCTGACCTGCAAATGCGGTATGGAATTTGTTCACCGCAGCAACTTCTTTGTTGGCCCAGCCGGTTACGGAGGCGGTGCCCAGCTTTTGGGTGTAATTGTTGGGGCGAGCCAGATACAGCGCCATAGCATCCGCTCGGGCTGCAATCAATGCCCAGGTTTTGTTGATGTACTGGGTGTTCATGCCGGAGGAGCCGTCCACATAGTTATCGTGGGACTCCGCCCACAGAACCAGCTGGGAAGCCTTGGCATCCTTGTAGTAGCTGTAGCCGAAGGCACCAGCATTATTGCCGCCAACGACGCTGTTGCGCACCTGATTGCTCCAGCCGTTATCGGTGACGCTCATGTACTTGGTGTAAGAACCGACGCCGAGGCTGCCACCGGGATTATCCAGCAGCTCGCCATAACAGTAAAGATCAATCCCCCGCTTGGACTTGGCATAGCTTTTTGCGCCGTTGATCACGTTGGGCCAGAAGTTGCTGGCACAGTTGTCCCGGCTGTCATCGGGTGTTTCAATGTGCTTCGCCGCATCGAAGCGGAAACCGTCTGCGCCATTGTCGATGCACTCTTTCAGGAAACCCAAAACGTAGTTTTGAACCTTGGAATTTCCGGTATTCAGGTCGGGCAGACCGTTCATGCACCACTGGGTCACATCATAGCGCTTGTTGTAGTCGTAGGTGTTCATTTTGATGTCATGCCAGCAGGAATTGTCGTTACGCAGATCTGCGATGACAGCGGAAGAAATATTGTTGCCACCGTTGTCGCCCATGTGGTTTGCCACCACATCCACGATGACCTTGATGCCGTATTTGTGGGCAGTATCGCACATGCTCTTGAATTGTGCCTTGGTACCCAAGGCGCTGTTGCCCGAGTTGTCAATGCTGAAGGAAGCAGGCTGATAGAATACCCACCAGTCGTAGGTCTGGGAACCATTGGTACGTTGCTTTGCCGCCTGGATGGGCGAGGTTTGGATGGCGGTATAGCCTTGGGCGGCGATTTTTGCCATGTTTGCCTCGATATTCTTGAACGACCAGTTCCAGCAGTGGAGGGTCACACCCCGCTGAATATCATCGGTTACCGCCTCGGCAGGCAGTACAATTTGTGCGCATAACAGCGCCAAAAGTAGTAAAATCGCAAATAATCTTTTCATAACGGCTCCTCTTAATTTTTATTTGACTTGATCGATTTGCAGGAAGGTAACGGTATCATCCATTTGAAGCTCCAGTCGGGATAGATATCCCTCCGGAGCGATGGTCAGGGAAACGGAACAGCTGTTGGCTTGGGTGTTGATGCCGGTAATAGCGGAAAACTCATCGCCGGTCAAACCGTTGCGCATGAAGGTGAAGCTTCCGGTATTGCTTGGGCTGACTGTGATTTGTTCACTACACAAATCGGCAAGAAAATTCTCATTGGGAACCAGCGCTTTTACCTGTGCCAAGCTTTCCGCATCCATCGGGGGTATAACAGTCTGGGTTTGGCTGCCTTCCCCGGTATCGAAGGTTATTTGGTAGGATTGCGCATTTTTCAGCACATCCACCGCATCGTTAAGCTTCACCAGGGGGGACTGCGCTTCATCAAAGGACGGCAAGGTTGGAATCGTATAAGTCGGCGATAATTCCTCCGCTTCCTTGCCGCAGCCTGCCAAAATTGGGAGAAGCGCAAGGAATACTAAAATCCATTTTTTCATCTGTTTCTCCATATTCTACATGAATCATTAATAGTATATCATACAGAAAAAAAGAACGCAATGGGAAAACTTTTGGGTGACAAAATGTAAATTTTGTGTTATATTGAAGAAAACAAGGAGGTGCGGTTATGAACTTTTTGGAACAAAGAATTCAGAAAGACGGCATTGTGACTTCGGACAAGATACTGAAGGTTGACTCTTTTCTGAATCATCAGATGGACATTGAGCTTCTGGAGCAGATCGGTGCAGAATTTCATCGGCGTTTTGTTGATTGCCACATCACCAAAGTTCTGACCATCGAATCCTCCGGCATTGCCATTGCTTATCCGGTGGCAAAGGCATTTGGCGTGCCGCTGGTATTTGCAAAGAAGGGGGATTCCATCAATCTGGACGGGGAGCTTATGGTTGCAGAGGTGGATTCTTTCACCTTCGGGCAGAAAAACACGGTGGTGCTGTCCAAGAAATATCTGTCCGCTGATGACCGGGTGTTGATTGTGGACGATATTTTGGCCTTTGGCAGCGCATTACAGGGATTAATTTCTTTAGTTGAGTCTGCAGAAGCCACCGTAGAGGGTCTGGGTATCGTCATTGAAAAGGGCTTCCAGGAAGGTGGATACCGGATGCGCAATCTCGGCTACCGGCTGGAATCTCTGGCGATCATCGAATCCATGGATCAAGAAACCGGAAAAATCACATTCCGTCAACAGTAAAATGAAGCGGAGGGGGCAATCCCCTCCGCTTTTTACAGAAAAACCCGCCGAAATTGCTTTCGGCGGGTAATGGGATCAAATCGCATTGCGGCGTTGCTCCAACAGTAACTGCAAATTGTTCAGGTTCTCCTCGGTAATTTCAGGACGCGCCAGAATGGCGGCAAAAAGTCCCTCAATTTGCGGTTGATAACGATGACCAAAAATAGTCATTGCAAAATATTCCTCACGGGTCAATGTAGGTTCAAAGGTGCGGCCGTAGGTCTTACTGCGGCGTACAAAGCCAGCCTCACGGATCACGCCTTTCTGCAACAGGCCGTTCAACAAGATGTGCACTGAGCTGTCTTTCCAAGACTTCTCCCTTTTCCCAAGTAGGTCAGACCGGGATACGGGGGCATCTTGTTCCCAGAGAACATCCATGATCTCCATTTCACTTCTGGTTAATTCCATATTCCTCACTCCCATGTTCTTCCATATTGTACACCTACTTTCATATTTTGTCAATAGCTTGTCAACAATATTGAAACATTTTTTCGCCAATCTACACCCACATATGTATAAAAGACACCCACGGCAGTACTTGCCGTGGGTGTAAATTTTCCTTATTCTTCCGCAAAAATTTCCTGCAGAGCTGCCTGGTTGGCTTCAAAATCGATATTCAGCTGACACCACAGCTCCATACCTTCCCAAACCTTTATGAAGCCGCCACTGTAAGTTCCCTCCAATGGGATCCGCATTGTGTTAACTTCCGCACCAGATACCATTGGGAACAGCCGAGTGGCATACTTCAGGATATCTGCTTTTGTCATATTGGTTTTGAGCATAGGCAGGATCGTTTCCAGTAATTCCATCATACTGGCCATATCCAGATCCTTGTATGCGTTAATTACAGAACTGATCACGTTACGCTGACGCTCAGCACGGGCATAATCCGTATCGATGGAGCGCAGACGGGCATACAGCAGAGCTTCCTCACCGTTGAGGGTGTTCTTTCCCACCACCAGATGCTTATAGCCCTTCATGTGTAGGTATTCCACTTCCGCAGGAGTCAACTCCAGTTCAACGCCGCCCAAGAAGTCGATAATACTCTCAAAACCGGTGAAGTCCACCTCAAAATTGCCGTGGATGGTAACACCAAAGTGATTCTTCAGGGTTTCATTCAGCAGAGTCATTCCACCATATTGATAGGCATGGCACAGCTTCGTGGAGCCATAACCGGGAATATTCACATACTGGTCGCGCATGAAAGAAGTCAATGTGATTTCTCTGGTCTTGTTGTTAAAGGTCAGCAGGATCATAGAATCGGACCGCTGACGTTCCTGACCAGGACGGGCGTCCTGACCAACCAGCAAAATATTTACAATATGCTTGCCATGCTCTGCCTCTCCTACCGCACCCGGGTCAATGATCACATCGTCAGGATTATAGGTGGGGTCATCCAAAGGAGCGGTGGTTCCTTCTTCAGGATCATTCTGCTCACTTTGCAGGATGCTCTCAATAACGCTTCCTGCCTGGTTTGGATCTAGTGTGCTTTCACTGCCCACATATTGCATTTTGTCATAATAGTGATCGTAAACGCCGTAAATCACAGCAAACAATGCCAAATTCAACAGCAAGATACCAAGAATCACGCACACAATAATCAATTTTTTGCGTTTTTTCTGATTCTGCTCAGTCATAATGTGTCCACTCCTTTTAGACAATCTTCGCACATTTTATTATAACTCTCCCAAAGAGAGATTACAAGTGTCTAGTGTGAAAAATTCAAAAAAATACCATGAATGAATAGTCAAAACTTTGGGGCAATGGCGTATTTGACGCCACTGCCCCATTACGTTTAGCCAAAGAAATGATCAAACCAATCCTCGATACCGCCGGTAGGCCCCTGGGTACTCTCCTCAGGAGTGGTGGGAGTACTCTGTCCATTGGAGGCAGGCTTGGCATCTAATGTCACATTCAGGATCACGTCGCCACCGCTTCGATATACCGTAATGGTAATCTGATCACCGGCATCAAACTTACGAAGTGCCCGAGACAGATCATTCAGATTGGTAACCTTGTAACCGCCCACATTCGTAATAATATCCTGCTTCTTCATACCAGCCTTGCCAGCACAACTACCAGATTCCACGGCATGCACCAATGCGCCATAGGGCAAGCCATACATTTCTGCTGTCTGCCGATCCACATCGGACACACTGACACCCAGATATCCACCGGTAATATATCCATATTGCCGCAAGTCGTCTAACATGTCATATACATCATCCATGGGGATCGCAAAACCAATGCCTTCGATGGTAGCGCCGGAAGAAGTCAGACCGGAATACTTGGCAGAGGTAATACCAATCACTTCACCATTCATATTAAACAACGGGCCACCGGAATTGCCGGGGTTGATTGCCGCATCCGTCTGGAGCATGTTAATCTGACTACCGTCAGTGGCCACAATTCGATCCTTAGCGCTGATATAACCCACAGTCAGAGTAGAGGCCAACTCACCCAGAGGATTGCCGATTGCAACAACCTGATCACCTACAATCAGATTATCGGAAACACCGATATTCACCGGACGCAGACCGGACGCCTGGATTTTCAGCAGAGCAATATCATTGGCTTCGTCGCCACCGACAAAGCTTGCTTCATACTCTGTTCCATCAGACATCACGACCATCCGTTTGGTCGCACCTTCCACCACATGGTAGTTGGTAATTACATACCCATCAGCGGTCATCACAAATCCAGATCCGGAAGAAACACCCTGACCGGAACCGGAGGTAATGGTACATTCAATTGCCACTACACTTTCTGCATTTTGGGCATAAACCTGCGCAGGAGTCATGCCACCCAGCGGATTCTCATTGGGTGTGCCGGAAATGGAGCCCCCATTATCCGCTTCGGGATGCTTAACATTATCAACTTGCTCCTGCATCACTTCAATCCGCTCATCAACAGACTGGGTGATGTTTTTCATCTGGCCTCGCCAATAGCGATTTACGCAAGCAGCAGTAATCACACAAGCAACAATCACCACCAAGACCATCAAACCGGCAGTTAGCACCAAATGGCCACCACGCACGCCCGTTTTCTTGGGCTCCTGCTTAGGCGGTTGCTGGGATGAGGCAGGGGCTGGGGTATACGGTTTATAGGGCACCTGCTGTGTTGGTGGGATGTTATAGGGAGAATTGGCAAAAGGCGACGGTGCAGGAGTCGGCTCACAATATACCTTAGTTGGTTCTGCATATGCCGCAGGTTGAGATACTTGCTCAGGGGTCTGTTCCGGGATAATATGTTCATTATTGTCCATAAAGATTCCTCCCTATAGGTTTTGTGTTATTTTATCGAAAACATGTGAAATTTCTGTGACATATCACAAAACGTTTCTTTAATTATACCGCCATTTTTCGATTCGTCAAGCATGGAAAAAACGGCAGCCGAAGCTGCCGTCTTTTTTACTTCTTACGGAAAGACATACAGTCGGTACACTGATCCATGGTGGGATTAGCCTCGTGGGTACCTACCATGATCCGATCCAGAGAGCAGTAGTTCTCAGTATCACAGTGGTAAGCGCACTGGCGGACGGTGCATTCGATGCACTTGTTGGCATGATCGTTCATTGTGATTTCCTCCTTTATTTTGGGTTCGGATATAGTATGGCTCACTTTTTCCCGTTCATGCGTTGATTTTTTTCTAGATTTATGGTAAGGTAAATAAAAATTTACATCACAAGGAGGCCACGGGTATGGCAAAGCTTTCCCCTTCTATCCTCTCTGCAGATTTTGCCAATCTGGAGCGGGATATTCACGACATTGAAAAAAACGGCGGTGATTGGGTCCATGTTGACGTGATGGACGGCATTTTCGTCCCCAACATCACCATCGGCATCCCGGTGGTCAAGGCTCTTCGCCCGGTGACCAAGCTGCCGCTGGACGTGCATCTGATGATCGACCGCCCCATTCGGTATGTAGAAGATTTCGTCAAGGCCGGTGCGGACTTGGTGACCATTCATATTGAAGCCGACCAGCCTCAAAATACCCTGGAAGCTCTGGACAAGATCCGCGCTCTGGGTTGCAAGGCCGGCATCGTGCTGAAGCCCAAGACCCCGGCTGAGGCAGCCATCCCCTATTTGGAAAAGTGCGACATCATTCTGGTAATGACCGTGGAGCCCGGTTTTGGCGGTCAGAAATTCATGGCTGACCAAATGGACAAGGTTCGTCAGCTCCGGGAGTGGATGGACGACATCAATCCCGACTGCCACATTGAAGTGGATGGCGGCGTAGACGAGAATACCTGCGCCATCTGCAAGGAAAACGGCGCCGACGTACTGGTCGCCGGTTCTGCCTACTTCAAAGCCACCGACCGTGCTTCCTTCGTCAAGACCATTCAGGCATAACAAAAAACTGCTGGCTACACAGCCAGCAGTTTTTTATTTACTATAATAGTTCCACAGTGCCAGAGAATCCGGGTATCGACTGTCCCATGTGGGGCACCCAAACACGCCGATCAGCAAATAGCCGCCATCCACCGCATAAGCACTAAGCAAGCAAGCTCCCGCCTTGGATGTATAACCCGTTTTCAGTCCTATGCAGTCCTTGGAGTAATGCTTGCTTTGGGGATTCAGGTTCTCATTTGTATTTTTCAGTTTAAGGGTACGCACCTGCCCCTGCGCATCTTTTACTGTAACAGTTGTGGAAGCCATCTTAATCACATTGGAAAAGAAGGGATCTGCCATACAGATCTTACCGATTATAACAAAGCTTTCCAGCGAAATTTTGTGGTTGGCATGATGATCCCCATCCGGCGTAACAAAGTTGGTATTTGTCATACCCATCTGGGATGCCATCTCGTTGACCTTGCCCATAAACGCCTGAATGGCATCCTTAGTTACAGCTTTTTCATTCTGCAAAATAGCCCGTCCCGCCGCTGCTGCCAGCACATAGGAAGCATCGCAGCCGCTGGGGATCAGCGCGCCCTTTGCCACTGCTTCTACGGTGAGAGTATCTCCTTTTTTGAAACCAGCAAAGCTCAGGTCAATGGCCAAATTATCCAGTTCATCACCGACTGTAACCTTTGTATCCAAAGGCAAGTATTGCAGCGCCACATATGTAGTAAACAGCTTCGTAATGCTGGCAGGATACACCGCCTTTGTCTTATCTGCATTGATATACAGGAATTCACCTGTGCGGGAATCGTACACAAACGCCGTCTTTGCAGACAACTTCGGGAATACATTTTCCGGCTGCGTAGTTGGAGGAACTGTAGTTGGCGGAACCGTAGTCGGCGGAACCGTAGTTGGAGGAATCGTAGTTGGAGGAACCGTAGTTGGGGGAACCGTAGTTGGGGGCTCCGTGGTAGGAGGCTGTGTTGAAGGCGGTTCCGTTGTGGAAGGTTCTGCTGTGGTCGGCTGCGTTGGTTGCATTGTTGCCACAAAATCATCCGATGAAAAAGTGGTATCTTCCACATAAAAATCAGTGGTTTCCACTGATTCTTGACTATCGGATGCCTCATTGGAAATCTGCGGTGCAGCAGCCGCATCTCTGCGCTCCATAGCGAGCATCACACGGCTGATCACCGCCACGGCCAGTAATGCAACCATGAGAATCGCTACACAGCAGAACCTTACAATGCGTAATTTCATGCTTTTTCCTCATTTATCTATTTCTTCCATTATTTTAACATGGGCATATTGTAATGTCAACCACTCCACCGCAGCCACTTTTTTTCACGATAGGAATTGACAATTCTCTGTCAGGAATGTATAATATATGCGGAATTCCAGGGCGGAATTACCGCCCGTTGAAAGAAAGGAAAATTGCCATGATTTATAGTGCAGAAGTACAGCATATGTGCTCCGTGGCCAAGGGTGCCTATCACGGTCCCGCTCCCATCCCCGAAGAGGGCAAGTGGGTTCAGGTCAAGGAAATTAAGGATGTCAGCGGTTTCACCCACGGCATCGGCTGGTGCGCTCCTCAGCAGGGCTGCTGCAAGCTGACCCTGAACGTCAAGGAGGGCATCATTGAGGAGGCTCTGGTTGAGACTCTGGGTTGCTCCGGCATGACCCACTCCGCCGCTATGGCTTCCGAGATCCTGATCGGCAAGACCCTGCTGGAGGCTCTGAACACCGACCTGGTGTGCGACGCCATCAATACCGCCATGCGTGAGCTGTTCCTGCAGATCGTTTACGGCCGCAGCCAGTCTGCTTTCTCTGAGGACGGTCTGGCCGTTGGCGCTTCCCTGGAGGACCTGGGTAAGGGTCTGCGCAGCCAGGTGGGCACCATGTTCGCTACCAAGGTCAAGGGCCCCCGTTACCTGGAGATGGCTGAGGGTTACGTCACCCGCATTGCTCTGGACAAGGACGACCTGATCACCGGTTACGAGTTCATCAACCTGGGTAAGATGATGGACTTCATCAAGAAGGGCGACGATGCCAACGAGGCTCTGAAGAAGGCTAAGGGTTCCTACGGCCGTTTCGCAGATGCCGCCAAGTACATCGACCCCCGTCACGAATAAGAGGAGGACGCGACTATGGCTCTGTTTGAAGGTTACGAAAGAAAAATCGACAAGATCAATGGCGTCCTGGCTCAGTACGGTCTGGAGTCCGTTGAGGCTTGCCGCGAGCTGTGCAAGAACGCCGGCTTTGATCCCTACGAGATCGTTAAGGGCATTCAGCCCATCGCTTTTGAGGATGCCGCATGGTCCTACTGTGTCGGCGCCGCCATCGCTCTGAAGAAGGGCGTTAAGAACGCTGCTGAGGCTGCTGAGGCTATCGGCATCGGCCTGCAGGCCTTCTGCATCCCCGGCTCCGTTGCTGAGGATCGTAAGGTCGGTATCGGCCACGGCAACCTGGGCGCTATGCTGCTGCGCGACGAGACCAAGTGCTTCGCTTTCCTGGCTGGCCACGAGTCCTTCGCTGCTGCTGAAGGTGCTATCGGTATCGCCCGTTCCGCCAACAAGGCCCGTAAGGAGCCCCTGCGTGTTATCCTGAACGGCCTGGGCAAGGACGCTGCTCAGATCATCTCCCGTATCAACGGCTTCACCTATGTGCAGACCAAGTTCGACTACTACACCGGTGAGCTGGAGATCGTCAACCGCATCGCTTACTCCGATGGCGAGCGCGCCGCTGTTAACTGCTACGGCTGTGATGATGTCCGTGAGGGCGTGGCTGTCATGCGTTACGAGGGTGTTGATGTTTCCATCACCGGTAACTCCACCAACCCCACCCGCTTCCAGCATCCTGTTGCCGGCACCTACAAGAAGGAGTGCATGGAGCAGGGCAAGAAGTACTTCTCCGTCGCTTCCGGCGGTGGCACCGGTCGTACCCTGCACCCCGACAACATGGCCGCTGGTCCTGCTTCCTACGGCATGACCGATACCATGGGTCGTATGCACGGTGACGCTCAGTTCGCCGGTTCTTCCTCCGTCCCCGCTCACGTTGAGATGATGGGCTTCCTGGGCGCAGGTAACAACCCCATGGTCGGTATGACCGTTTCCGTGGCTGTTGCTGTTGAGGAGTCCCTGAAGAAGTAATTTTATCTTTCATTGGAATGGCTTTTGCTTCGGCAAAAGCCATTCTTTTTACGTTCATTGTTTAGTAACGCAGGCGTGATTTGCCCAATCGCCCCTGCAAAAAAGCCTTGACCGTGTTGGTCAAGGCTTTTTTGATCAGTTCAGAACACAAGTTTTACACGGGGTAAGACCACGGCGCTCTACTTCTTCCCAGGTGATCTCATGGCTTTTACTTCCTGCGCAATGGGCTTCGTAATGGTAACGCTCACTGTATTCACCACCTGTGTATACATGACCATGGTAATTTTCTGCACCCGGTTTGGCAAGAGGACTACCTTCTGTTGCGCCGCAACCGGAGCAAGTTTTCGGTTTTGAGTAGGTGGCATCATCCCAGTCATGCTTGCCTGCAGCACCTTCTGTGGTTCCGCAGCCGGTGCAGGTCTTCGGGTGGGTACATGTTGCGGCCTTCCAAATATGCTCAGCCGGGTTGCCGGTGGTGGTGCCGCAGACAGTGCAGGTCTTGGGAATCATGCAGGTAGCATTTGCCCAGTCATGTCCCGCAGCAATGCCGGAAATTTCGCCGCACTCGGTGCAGATCTGTGGCTGTGTACAAGTAGCATCCCGAAAGCTGTGAACATGAGCAGGTTCGGTATTACCAGGCTCCATAGTAGGCAAAGTAGTTGAATCGGTTGCATCTGTAGTTGATTCGGGTCCGGTGGGATCGGTACTTTTTTCAACTGTGCAATTTTCCAGGTAAACAGTGGAACCACTACATCGTTTGCATTTACCACGAACCGTAACAAAATCGCCTTTTTCTATATTGTCAGCATCATCAGAATCGGAAAGCTCACAAGAAAATCGAATGTTATCGGATAAATTGCTTCCAAGATAAATTTCCCCTATGTATGAATAGACATGATCCACGGATCCGGATACCTCAATATAGTTTCCTTCGCATTTTTCCTCAAGCGTATCCTCGTCCATCTCAGCATAATATGCCAAATCACCGGATACAGCGATCGTTTCATCCGGAAGGTCTAAGCCACAACCACCTAAAATAAAGCAGATAGATACAATCAATGACCATGCAACAAGAAATTTCATCAAGCCAGGCACAAACCGTCCAATCTTCATATGATCGCCCTCCCAAAAGTTGTATCATAGGAATATATTACCACAGAACGGAATGTGTTGCAAGCGATTTATTCAGCACCTCGGGGCTCCCAAGGGGGCACGGGCGGCTTCGCTGCCACCCTTCCATGCTAAGCTAAACAATCATTTACCTTCTTGACTTTCCTAGGATCGCTGCCGTATAATAGGAACAGTGGATAACAAATATTGTAGGGTGGTGTTTGCATGTTCTACTCCAATTACTACTATGACGATTATAATCTGGACTTTCTGTTTTTCTACTTGCTTGCTGTATTGATCAATTACTGCATTTTTGGCGCCATCACCTACTCTATCAACCAAAGCAAAAATCGTGACGGCGGCTTTTGGTGGGGATTTTTCCTGGGTGGTATTGGCATCGTAGTAGTCGCCGTCCGTCCAGCCGTTTATTCGGATGATTATAATCCATACGCAAGCAGCAGGTATCCTGCCTCAAAACCCATTGACGTAAATGCTCCGGTTCCCCAGGGTGGCTGGCGCTGCATCTGCGGTAGAGTTCACGAAACATACGTCAGTTCTTGCTCCTGCGGCAAAAGTAAGCGTTCTGTCCTTGATGATTCTGCCAGTTCACTCCCATCAGGCAAGCCAGCCTGCAGTGAAGATGATATCGATACACTTCGCAAGTACAAAGCTTTGCTTGACGACGGTCTGATCACCCAAGAGGATTACGATAGCAAAAAGAAGCAATTGCTCAATCTGTAAAAGTGCTGAACAATCGTTATGGGATAGTCTTGGCCTTCATAGGATAATACCGCAAATATTATAAACGAGGTGCAAATAATGTACAACAACATAGATCTTACATACACCATCTTCGGTTTGATCGTAACATTGATCGAAGCCTGCATTTTTGGTGCAATAACCAAGGCCATCAATGAAAACAAGGGCTACGAAGGTGGCTTCTGGTGGGG
>JAZONA010000027.1:0-7793 GCA_045654265.1 Faecousia sp. | reverse complement strand
AAGTCCTGCCGCTGGAGGTTTTCGATCATGGCGGCCATGCCGGATTCCTTGTCATCCATATTCATCACAATGCAGGGAATTTCCGTCAGTCCCGCCAAAATACCCGCCCGCAATCGCCGCTCTCCTGCGATCAGCTGGTATGTCGTACCCACGCGACGGACAGACAGCGGCTGTAAAACACCGTGCTGACGAATGCTTTGGGCCAGCTCCATCAACTTTTCCTCGCGAAAAATTTTCCGGGGTTGCGCCGGGTTGGGACGGATCGCCCGTGCCGGCAGGAACACCACCCGCCCGGTTTCCATATAGGTTTTCAGTTTTTGACATTGCACAGCCGTTTCCTCCCTGAATGTAGCGTTGATGCCATTTTACCCACGGCAAAGAGGGAAACCCCACGAAACACCGCCACTAGACAGTAAAATCACATGACAAGATTCGAGTGTGTCAAAATACTGTAAATGATTGTTTATGCGATTAACGCACCGCACCCCTTGGCCCCCTCTGACGAGGGGGCTGTCATGCCGAACGGCGTGACTGGGGGAGAGAAAATGTTGCGATATTTTCACATTTCACGAATATTCAGCATTTTTATCTCTCCCTCAGTCAAAAATCAGAGATTTTTGACAGCTCCCTCATCAGAGGGAGCCAAGGCGCTGCTTCGCAGCGCAATAGTGCGCTAAACAATCATTTATCGTATCAACTACCTTTTTGACAGTCTGCGTAGAGGACAAGACCCTCCCTTGGGTTTTTAGTGTTAAAATATTTTTATTCCCTCTTCCATTTTGTGAACAAATCGTGTATAATAATACGCAGAAATATGGAAACGTTTCCATTTATCAGAAAGAAACACTAGGAGATCGTTATGCGCATACTCTTTGACAGCAAACAGCTTCAGTACAAGAACCCCTTCGGCACTCTTGTGCCCGACCAGAAATGCACTCTGCACATCCACATCCCCTCTACGGTGCAGACCACCAAGGTGGAGTGCATCATCAACCATGAGCACGGCGCCAACGCATTGACCGTCCCCATGGACTACAAGAAAAAGCAGGGGCCCTACGACATTTTCTGCGGTGAATTTGCCTTCCATGAATGCGGACTGTTTTTCTACTATTTTAAAATCACCACTAAAAACGGCGGTTTCCGTTTGTTCAAGTATGGCGACGAAACCAATATGGAAGCCGGCGATTGCTGGCAGGTGAGCTGTGTCCCGGCGGATTTCACCACCCCCGACTGGGCTAAGGGCGCATTGATCTATCAGATCTTCCCTGACCGCTTCCACAAGTCCGGCAAGTGCGACCTTACCGGCAAGCTGGAGCCCTACACCGTCCACCGAAGCTGGCACGAGGAAGTGGACTGGCGGCCTACCAAGGAAGGTCTGGTGCTGAATAACGACTTCTATGGCGGCAATTTCAAGGGTATCACCGAGAAGATGGACTACATCGCTTCTCTCGGCGTGACCATCATCTACCTCAACCCCATCAGCAAGAGCTTCTCCAGCCACCGCTACGACACCGGCGACTACAAGACCCCCGACCCCATGCTGGGTACCGAGGCAGAGTTCACGGCTCTGTGCGATGCGGCTCACAAGCGCGGCATCAAGGTGGTGCTGGACGGCGTTTACTCCCACACCGGCTCCAACAGTCTGTACTTTAATAAGGATAAGACCTTCCCCGGTGAGGGTGCATACAATTCCGAACATTCTCCCTACTACCCCTGGTACACCTTCCACAACTGGCCCAATGTGTACAATTCCTGGTGGGGCTTCGATACCTTGCCCACCGTGGACAAGATGAACCCTGCCTTTATTGATTATGTCATCACCGGCGAGGATTCCGTTGTGGAGCATTGGCTGAAGGCCGGTGCGGACGGTTTCCGTCTGGACGTGGTGGACGAGCTGCCCGATGCGTTCATTGACCTGCTGAAAAAGCGCATCCGCCAGATTCGCCCCGATGCTCTGCTCATCGGCGAGGTTTGGGAGGATGCCTCCAACAAGCATTCCTACGGTGTCCGCCGCCGCTATTTTGTGGACGGCATTCTGGACTCCGCTATGAATTACCCCTTCCGCAACGCCATCATCAACTTCATCCGTGGCTGGGACAACGGCCCGGGTCTGAAGAACACCGTGATGACCCTTGCGGAAAATTACCCCCCGCAGGTGTACCTGTGCAACATGAACCTGCTGGGCACCCACGACACCCCCCGAATCCTGACAGCGCTGGTGGATATGTTCGACGGCAGCCGTGAGGAGCAGTCCAAGCGGTTCTTGTCCCGTTCTCAGTATGTGCAGGCTCAGGAGCGACTGATTCTGGCATCCTTCCTGCAGTACACCCTCCCCGGCGCACCCAGTCTGTACTACGCCGATGAAGCTGGTATGGAAGGTCACAAGGATCCCTTCAACCGGCGCACCTACCCCTGGGGTCGTGAGGACATGGATCTGCTGACGCACTTCAAGCGTCTGGGTCAGCTGCGTAAGGATAACGAGGCGTTGCGTTTGGGCGATATTCAGTTCTTCAAGGCGGATGACCGGAAGATCGGCTTCTCCCGTAGCTACAACGGCAAGACCCTGCGTATCCACATGAACCGTGGCGGCGATCTGTGGCAGATCGACCCGGGCAAGATCCTGCTGGGTCACAACATCCACACGCTGTCCAAGCAGGAGATCGTGCTGGCGCCCAAGGGCTTCTGCGTCATTGAGGAAAACTGATGGAGCAGGAGTTGTTTCTCACCGGCTACTGCCGCTGTCTTGACCAAAGCCGCATGGTGGAGGTGATCACTGTGGACGGCAAGCCCACGCAGATCGATTGCAATTACAGCAATTGTCCCTATGTGGGAAATTGCACCATCGCCTGGCAGATCAATGATATATAAGAACACCCCCGGAGCCTTTGCGCTCCGGGGGTTTGCGCTACCCTCTGAGACATTGGTTGATTTCAACAAGTGTTGAGATCCTTTTTGTAGCAACCTATACAATTGCGAAAGAAGGACGGCTCATGTATAATATAAGGTGGAAAACATTATAATGGAGGAGATTACACAATGAACGAACAAACAAAGCGTTCCCGTATCAGTAAGCTCGCGGTTCGTATGCTGAGTATGTGCCTGATTCTGGCCATGCTGCTGGCATTTCTGCCTGCGTCCTTGCTGCCGGAGGCAAACGCCGCTACCAGTGATGTTCTGATTTACTTCAAGAACACGGATAACTGGTCCAGCGTCTATGCCTACACCTGGGATGCCAAGGAAAACCAACTCAACGGCACATGGCCTGGTTCCAAGATTTCTGCCAATGCTGACGGACTTTATGTTCTGTCCGCTAAGGTAGATGCGGCAACCATCGGCAAATACAACTTTATTTTCAGCAATGGCAACGGTTCTCAGACTGATGATTTGAGTCTGAGTGCGTCCCAGATCACCGCCGGCGGTGCCTACTGGGCCGATGCCAGCGGCACCGTTGCCAAGTATGCACCTCCCGTAGCCAATAACGGTAAGGTTACCTTCGTTTACGAAGGCTCTGCCTCCACCGTCAAGCTGGCTGGCTCTATGAACAGCTGGTCCGGCGTGACCATGACCAAGTCCGGCTCTACCTTCAGCTACACTTATGAGCTGGATGCCGGTACCTATGAGTACAAGTTCATTGTGGATGGCAACTGGATCAGCGATCCCATGAACCCCAACACCATCGGCTCCGACGGCAACAGCTATATTGTGGTTGCCGGTGCCGCTTCCACCGCCACCTCCAACACTGTGAAGATCCACTTCCAGAACACCCTGGGCTGGAGCGGCGTTTGCGGCTCTGCATGGGGCATTACCGGTTCTGCCAGCACCGCCATCGGTGACTGGGGCTGGCCCGGCAAGGCTCTGCAGAAGGATGCCGACGGCAACTACCTGATGGAGCTGCAGCCCAATCTGGTGGCTGGTCAGTCCATGGGTTATTTGTTCCATGACTACAACAGCAGCCAGACTGTGGATCTGAAGATCGACTATACCACTCTGTCCAAGGGCAATGTGGAGCTGTGGGTCAAGCCCGGTACCGCCAACGACGAGGGTAAGTACACCTGTACCACCTCCACCAGCTACACCCCCAACCCCAAGGTGGACGGCAACAAGGTGACATTCACCTACACCGGCAGTGCCACCTCTGTGTATGTGGCCGGCACCTTCAACAATTGGAGCTCCACTTCTGCCAAGATGACCAAGTCCGGCTCCACCTTCACCTACACCACCACCCTGGCCGACGGCATCTATATGTACAAGTTCGTCGTCAACGGCAAGGACTGGATCGCTGACCCCTCCAACGGCAATGTCGCCGGCAACGATGGCAACAGCGTTCTGTTCGTGGGCGATACCGCTGTGAATAGCGATGACAGCAAGATCACCGTTCTGTTCCATGTGGACAAGTCCAGCGGCTTCACCGGCTGGGATGCCTGGGTCTGGAGTGATGCCGAAGAGGGCAAGTCCTACGCCCTGCAGACCGGCGTCCTCAGCGACAAGATGGTTACTGTCACGGTTCCCAGCACCACCGGCTCTGTGGGCTTCATCCTGCGCAAGACCGACTGGTCCAGCCAGGACGATACCTACTATGTTGACCTGTCCAGCATCTCCTCCGGCACTGTCCACTACTATGTAGACTATGCCAAGGATTCCGGTCTGCAGATCAACGATAAGGATGTCACCAGCTGTGGCACCCTGAGCTATGCCCAGATGGACTACGAAACCAATACCTTCTGGGTTAAGACCTCCATGCCCGTGGAGAATCCCACCTTCACCATCGTGGATGCCAACGGCAATGCTTCCGGCATCACCGTCAAGTCCGCCACCGCTGACGGCTTCGGCTACAACCTGAGCCTGAGCAAGAAGGTAACTCTGGACGATCTGCCCAACCTGCGCATCAAGATGGGCGCTTCCACCGCTAAGATCGAGCCTAACGGCTATCTGTTCTACTCCAGCCGATTCAACTCCGAGTATACCTACAACGGCGACGATCTGGGTGCCACCTGGAGCAAGACCGGCACTACCTTCAAGGTCTGGGCTCCCACCGCATGGAATATGCAGGTGGTTCGCTACAAGACCGGCCGTTACGACGGCGCTTGGATCGAAACTGTGGACATGACCCGTGGCGCCAACGGCGTTTGGTCTGTGACCATCCCCGGCGATCTGAACGGCACTTACTACAACTACATCGCAAACTTCGCCCACTACAGCACCGAGGCTACCGACCCCTATGCCAAGTCCACCGGTCCCAACGCTGACCGGGGCATGGTTTTGGATATGTCCACCACCAACCCCGAGGGCTGGGATAAGGACGTCAGCCCCAACCAGGGCATGACCTACACCGACGCCATCATCTACGAGATGCACGTCCGTGAGTACACGATCGATGCTTCCTCCGGCGTTAAGGCTGCATGGCGCGGCAAGTTCCTGGGTCTGACTCAGGAAGGCACCTCCTATCAGGGCCGTGCTACCGGCCTGGATCACCTGAAGGAACTGGGCGTTACCCACGTTCAGCTGATGCCCTCCTACGATTTCGGCTGGCCGGATGAGTATGGCGACGGCGGCTACAGCTGGGGCTACAACCCCCGCCACTTCAACGTTCCCGAGGGCTCTTACTCCACCAACCCCGAAAAGGGCGAGGTGCGTGTCAATGAGTTCAAGCAGATGGTGCAGACTTTCCACTCCAATGGCATGAATGTGGTCATGGACGTGGTATACAACCATCTGGACAGCGCCGGCGATTTCTGCTACAACAAGCTGGTTCCTTACTACTTCACTCGTTTCTGGGACAAGAACGGCGACTGGAGCAACATCTGCAACGGCTCCGGCGTGGGCAACGACTTCGCTACCCAGCGTTCCATGGCCCGTAACTTTATTGTGGACTCTCTGTCCTACTGGGTGGAGGAGTACCATGTGGACGGCTTCCGTTTCGACCTGGCCGGCCTCATCGATACCCAGACCATGAATGAAGCCATCCGCATCATTCAGGCCAAGTACCCCAGCGTCATCTTCTACGGCGAGGGCTGGGATAACTACGGCACCAACATGGAAGGCTACGACACCTGCACCCAGTACAATGCCGGTAAGGTGCCCTCCCTGGCATTCTTCAACAACACCATTCGTGACGCCGTTGGCGGTAACGAAAGCAAGGATAACGGCGAGTGGGGCTTCGCCATGGGCTCCAGCGAAAAGGCCGAAACCGTCATGTACAGCATGCGCGGCATGAATAGCTGGTCCAGCAATCCCAACCAGACCATCAACTATGTAGCCTGCCATGATGGCTACAGCCTCACGGACAAGATCTGCGTCAAGCGCGGCGGCGCTCCCTGGGGCGAAATTGCCGCTATGAACCGTCTGTCTGCCGCATCTATTCTGCTGTCTCAGGGTATTCCCATGATCTACGGCGGCGATGAGATCCTCCGTGAGAAGATCGCTCCCGACGGCTGGCGCGCCCATAACTCCGGCCATGAGAGCGGCGTGGATCTGGATGCGCTGAACTCCATTAAGTGGAGCGAATTGGTCACCAAGGATTCCGCGCAGACCAACGACGATTACTACGCCGGTCTGATCGAGTTCCGTAAGAACCACTCTGCTCTGCGTTGCAGCTACATCGGCTCCGACGGCACTCCCGATGCTCAGAAGTACACCTCCGCTCACCGGATCAGCGATCAGTGCATCATGATCTATGTGGACGGCTACCCCAACTATGAGTGCTCCGATGGCATCGTCATCATCCTGAACTCCGGCAGCAGCACCCAGTGGGTCAACTTCTATGACTACGGCGTACCTGCTGGTGACTGGCAGGCTTGTATCCACGGCGACAAGGCCGGCGCTACCGCTTTGTGGACCACCAACACCGGCTCCGTTGGCGTTGAGCCCTACTCCGCTACCGTTCTGGTCAAGGGCGACCTGATCGACGAGAACTCCGTTTACAACAAGCAGGGCTCCGCCCCTGCCTGCCGCCACACCTCTCATGGCCAGGACGGCAAGTGCACCGGCTGTGGCATCACCGTGGGTCACACCTTCTCCAATGGCGTTTGCACCGGCTGCGGTCTGGAGAACGCCACCACCGATGGCGAAACCATGACCATCTACTTCCAGAACAACTGGATGTGGAGCGACGTGAAGGCCTACTACTGGGGCACCACCGCTGATCCCGGCTGGCCCGGCATCTCCATGGAGCTGTACGGCAATGATGGCACTTATGACATTTACAAGCTGGAAGTTCCCAAGAGTATTACCGGCTTGATCATCAACGGCATCAAGGACGATGGCTCCGGTGATCGAGATCAGACACCGGATATCACCTCCGGCTGGTATGACGGCATTTGCTACTCCATGTTCTGGAATGAAGGCAACACCGTCAAGAGCGATAATATCAACAATATCCTGCCCATGGAGTGCGATCATAACTACACCGGCAAGGTGACCAAGAATCCCACTTGTACCGCTACCGGTACCAAGACCTTTACCTGCTCCAAGTGCGGCGACAGCTATACCGAAACCATCAAGGCTACCGGTCATAGCTACACCTCCAAGGTTACTGCGCCCACCTGCACCGCTAAGGGCTACACGACTTACACCTGCGGCACTTGCGGCAATAGCTACACCGCTGACGAAGTAGCCGCTACTGGTCACAGCTTCGCCAATGGCACTTGTGGCACCTGCGGTGCTGAGGATCCCAACTACGTTCCCGTGGTTGCTCCCACCATCGGCCTGAAGTACCCCAACCTGTCCCTGGAGGACACCGTTAAGATGAACGTGTTCTTCTCTCTGGATCAGGACATCGCCTTCGATAAGATGGG
>JAZONA010000026.1:0-2263 GCA_045654265.1 Faecousia sp. | reverse complement strand
ATCGACTCTATGATCCCCATTGGCCGTGGCCAGCGTGAGCTGATCATCGGCGACCGCCAGACCGGTAAGACCACCATCGCAACCGACACCATCCTGAACCAGAAGGGCAAGGATGTGATCTGCATTTACGTTGCCATTGGTCAGAAGCGTTCTACCGTGGCGCAGGTGGTGGAAAATCTGTCTGCCGGCGGTGCTATGGACTATACCATCGTGGTGTCTGCTACCGCTTCCGAGCTGGCTCCCATGCAGTACATTGCGCCCTATTCCGGCTGTACCATGGGTGAATACTTCATGCACCAGGGCAAAAACGTGCTGGTGGTTTATGACGATTTGAGTAAGCACGCCGTGGCGTACCGTGCCATTTCTCTGCTGATTCGTCGTCCCCCCGGACGTGAGGCTTATCCTGGCGACGTTTTCTATCTCCATTCCCGTCTGCTGGAGCGGGCGGCTACAATGTCCGAAAAGCTGGGTGGCGGCAGTCTGACCGCTCTGCCCATTATCGAAACCCAGGCCGGTGACGTGTCGGCCTATATCCCCACCAACGTCATTTCTATTACAGACGGCCAGATCTTCCTGGAGTCTGAGCTGTTCAACGCCGGTATCATGCCTGCGGTGAATCCGGGCATTTCCGTGTCCCGTGTTGGCGGCGACGCACAGCTGAAGGCCATGAAGAAGGTATCCGGCTCTTTGAAGCTGCTGTACTCCCAGTACCGGGAACTGCAGAGCTTTGCCCAGTTTGGTTCCGATCTGGATGCGGATACCAAGCAGCGTCTGGCTCTGGGTGAGCGGATCGTGGCAGTGTTGAAGCAGAAGAACAATGCCCCCGTTGAGGTGGCGCACCAGATCTGCATCATCTACGCTGTCACCAAGGGCTACCTGAACAGCATCGATGTGGAGCAGATTCCGGAATTCGAGCGTCGGCTGTATGAATTTATGGATGTGCGTTATGCCGATGCGCTGGCTGCCATCCGCAGCACCGGTAAGCTGGAGCAGAGCACCGAGGACAGCCTGAAGGCCGCCCTTGAGGAGCTGCTCACCGAATTCGGTAAGAACATTTAAGGAAGGAGGCCCGCCAATGGCCGGTGTTTCCACCAAGGAAATCAAAAATCGCATCCGCAGTATGGAGTCGACCCGGCAGATCACCAAGGCCATGGAAATGGTCGCGACCTCCAAGTTGCGTCATGCCCAGGCGCAGGTGCTCAGCGCCCGTCCTTATTTTGAGATCCTCTATGAAACCATCAACGAAATCGCCGCCTCTGGAAGCGATTTCCAATCTCCCTACCTGAAAACCAAAGGCGACGGTCCGACGCTGTATATCGTCATCGCCGGCGACAGAGGTTTGGCCGGTGGCTACAACAGCAATGTGCTGAAGCTGGCCATGCAGCAGGAAGGGGATAGTGCCATCCTGCCCATCGGCAAGAAGGCGGTGGATTATTTCCACAACCGTGACCTGCCGGTGCTGACTGAGCAATATGTGCAGGCGGCGGATGTATCCATGGGCGACTGTTTCTCCATTGCAAAATTGCTGTGTAAGCGGTATTTGAAGGGAGAATTCAGTAAAATCGCCGTAATTTATACGGAATTTGTGTCCGTCCTTTCTCAGTTGCCCCAGGTAATGCCATTGCTTCCTCTGCAGGCTGAGCCCGGTGCGAAAAGAGCGGACATTCTCTACGAACCCAGTCCGGAGGCGGTGTTTGAAGCCATCATTCCGGAATATTTGGGCGGTGTGCTCTATGGCGCTCTGTGCGAAAGCCGTGCTTCCGAGCAGGCGGCTCGCCGGACGGCTATGGACTCCGCAACCCAAAATGCCGACGATATGATCGCTGACCTGAGCCTGAAGTTCAATCAGGCACGTCAGGCGGCCATCACTCAGGAAATTACCGAGATCGTGGCAGGTTCGTAAGTTTTTTCGGTCATTGCGAGGAGCGCAGCGACGTGGCAATTTCCCGGTATCATTTGGAGATTCCCACGCCAGTGTGCACACTGGCTCGGAATGACACAATTTTATTCGCAATGACACTCTATTTGTAAGGAGTTGAATCCAATGGCTAAAAATACAGGAACCGTGATCCAGATCATGGGCCCGGTTCTGGATATTCGCTTCGGGGAAGATAAGCTCCCCCAGCTTCTCAATGCCATCGAAATTCCCCACGGGGAGGAAACCGTCGTGGCAGAGGTTGCCCAGCACATTGGCGACAATGTGGTGCGCTGCATCGCTATGAATTCCACTGACGGTCTTCAGCGTGGCGTGGAAGCCATCGAC
>JAZONA010000025.1:0-44878 GCA_045654265.1 Faecousia sp. | reverse complement strand
GGCGTTTACACCGCAGCCGACGGCAACACCTACTGCACCGGTATCCTGCCCTATAGCCTGGGCTCTTACTGTGGCAACCAGGCAGAATCTACGCCTCTGGCCGCTGCCATCGCTGTCTACGGCTACTACGCTGCTATCTACTTCGCAAAGTAATCTAAAACCCGTAGGGGCGGTCATTGACCGCCCCTACAGCTAAAATTCTATGATCGTAAGGGAGAGTATTGACTCTCCCTTACTTTTTTCTTGCATTCTGCGTTACTTGGGAGTATAATACACTAGACAAAATGGGGAGTTCTGTTGAACTTCCGGGATTTTTGAGGTCTGTATGAACGGAAAACTGAAAAAAATCATACAAAATAACGCTGATTTGCTGGAAAAATCCAGCAAGGATCTGGCTGCGATCTACCAGATCATGTTTTCAAACGACAGCCTGCTGTGCGAGGGACATGATGGATTCCGCACCTACCGGTTCACCTATCAGCAGATGAGCCGGCGCATTGAGGCTGCTGCCGGAGCGCTGTATCAGCGTATTGGCGCAGGCAGCTATGTGGCGCTGGAGATGGAAAACTGCTCTGAGTGGATTGTGGGTTTTTGGGCGATTCTGCGCAGCGGCAACAAGCCGTATCTGGTGAATATGCGCTATCCCAAGTCCCTTTCCAATGGGATCATGGCCCGGTTGGGCATTCAATACAGTTTGTGTCTAAAGGAATCCGATCTGAATGCCCAGGGGATTGCTGTGGCAGAGCTGGAAAAGCAGGGCGGCGTGGCACCGGAGGGGATTTTCGCCGATGAGATCGCATTTTCGTCCTCGGCTACCTCTATGAATGAGGTCATCTGCTTCTATTCCGGTAAGCAGATTGCTGCCCAGATTTTGAATTTCAAGGGGATTATCCGCAAGGATCCCCGAATCGCCAAGCACTACAAGGGCGAATTGAAACAATTGGCTTTTTTGCCGTTTTATCACGTTTTCGGACTGTTTGCTGTGTATTTCTGGTTCACATTCTTCGGAAGAACCCTTGTTTTTCTGAAGGATTACAGCGCCGATACCATCCTGAAAACCTGCCGCCGGCATCAGGTGACTCATATTTTTGCGGTGCCCATGCTGTGGCACACCATCGAGCAGCAGGTTAACGCCAAGGTGCGGCAGGATCCCAGGAAGCAGGCAAAGCTGCAAAAGGGTCTGAAAATTGCCACTTCGTTGCAAAATATCTCCCCGGATTTCGGCGCATGGGTCGCCAAACGTCTGCTGGGTGAAGTGACGAATCAGCTTTTCGGCAAGTCGGTCATGTTCTGCATCAGCGGCGGCAGCTATCTGCGTCCTTCTGCCATGGAGCTGATTAATGGTCTTGGCTACGGCATGCACAACGGCTATGGCATGAGCGAAATCGGCATTACCTCTGTGGAGCTGCGCCACAAGCCGAAAGAGCGCAACCAAAATTCTATCGGTCAGCCCTTCACCGCTGTGGAGTACAAGCTGGATGAAAAGGGTGGACTGTGGGTTCGGGGTGAAACCCTTTGCACCCGGAAGCTGGTCAACGGTCAGGAGAAGATCTTCGATGGCTGGTTTGAAACCGGCGACAACATGGAGTGCCGGGATGGCAATTACTTCATCCTAGGACGTCAGGGCGACATGGTCATCGGCGAAAGCGGTGAAAATATTAACCCGGATACGGTAGAGCAGGCATTTGTCATCGATGGAGCAAAGATGCTCTGCGTGTTGGGCGTGGAGGATGTGCTGACCATGGTGGTGCAGGTGGGACCCTATGTTTCCCAGCAGACCATCACCGAATTGCGCAACCAAATTTATGCCATCAACGATACGTTGCCCTCCACCATGGCGGTGCGGCAATTCTACATCACCCGGGATGAGTTGGCACCGCCCACGGCGGTGAAGGTCAGCCGGAGTCAGCTTTTGAAGAAGATTGCTGATGGTCAGGTACGGCTGACGAATCTTTCCGATGCGGTGGAACAGACCGGTGAGGCATTCGCTTCGGCGCTGCTGGAGGATGTGACAGCAATCATTGCCCGGGAACTGGATCTGGAGCCGGAAAAAGTGGGGGTGGACAGCCACATTTTCCACGATCTTGGGGGCAGCAGCATTCAGTATTTCTCCATCATCACCGCTTTGTCGGAAAAATTCGGCGTGACCGATTACAATAAGGACGATAAATTCTGCTACACACCCAGAGAAATCTGCGAGTATTTGGAGCGGTACTTATGATCAAGAAAAAATGGTTTGTGAATTTTTGCCTGGGCTTTTTGAAGGTGACGGGCTACGTTCCGGCATGGCTGTTTTTTAAGCCCAAGGTGCATCTGGCTGAGGGTGCCTCACGGCGGCTGCCCAAGGGGTGCATCCTGGTGTCCAACCATCAGTCGCTGCTGGATTTTGTGCTGTATCTGATCACGTTCCCTTTCCGGAATATCCGTTTTTTGATGGCGGAGGTTCTGTTTGGAAAAAATGCGGTGCTGAGAACCTTTCTGTACTGCATCGGCGGTATCCGGGTGGATCGGGACGGTAAGAATTTTGGATTTGTTTCCAACAGCCTGGAGGTTCTGGATCAGGGTGGCACCGTGGGCATTTTTCCCCAAGGTCGCCTGCCGGTAAACGGCAAGCCCTTCCCCTTTACGCCCAGCACTGTCTTTATCGCCCTGCACACCGATAAGCCCATTGTGCCGGTGTACACCGCCGGCGGTTATGGCCTGTTTAAACGTTCTCAGGTGGTTATCGGTGCGCCGATCTATGTGGCAGAGCATTTTCCGGAGATGGAAGAAAAGCAGCGTCTGCAGGCGTTGACCGAGCTGCTTCAAAAGACTGTTTACGATCTGAAAGAAGAAATCTAAGAGGAAAAAAGAAAAATATGAAAGAAACCCAACCCAAAAAGGCGAAACTGTTCAACATTAAGCGGCTGCCCATGGATATGGCGCGGATTGCGTTTTCTCCGCTGCCACTGCTGTTTCGTGTGCGCTGCCTGACCCCGGATGGACAGAAGTATAAAGGAAAGATCTGGAACGGCGGTATCATTGCCGCCAATCATAGCGCATTTACCGATATTTTGGTGCTGTATTCCGCATTTTGGTACCGGCGGCTGTTCATTATCGTGGCAGATGTGGTGATGAAGGATAAGCTGCGGGAGGTGCTGATCACTGGCTGCGGCGGTATCAAAATCAACCGGGACATCGCAGATCTGCAGGCTATCCGGCGCTCTGTGGAGGTGCTGAAGGAGGGACAGCTGCTGGCTGTGTTCCCTCAGGGGCACATCACAGGACAGGGCGAGGTGGACAGTGTCAAGCATGGTACGGCGCTGATGGCGGTGCAGGCTGGCGTTCCCATCATTCCTACCTACATTAAGCCAGCAAAGCATTGGTACAGCCGCTATAATGTGATCATTGGCGACCCTATTTACCCCAGCGAGCACTGTAAGCGGAAAATTCCCAGCACGGCGGATATTGAGAAAATTTCCGAAGTTTTGCGCCAGGAAATGAACCGCTGCAATCTGTCACTGAAGAATACGGAGGAAAAAGTATGACGACTTTTGAGCGTTTGATTAAGGTTTTTAATGTGGTTTTTGAGGACGATGTCAGCTCCGATGCCATCAAGCTCGAGGCCAATCTGCGCGACGACATCGGCGTTAGCTCCATCGGCATGCTGTATATGGCCGTGGCGCTGGAGGAGGAGTTTGAGATCAAGTTCTCCAACGAGGATCTGAAAAATGTGACCACCGTGGCAGACGTAATTGCATGTATCGAGGGCAAGCTGTAAATGCTGTGGTTGGAAAAAATGCCGGAGCGGGGAGATATCGTCCGGGTGAAGGTAACATTTTACCACCACTACGGCATATTTGTCAGCCCGGAGCGGGTGATTCAGTTTGGTTTGCCGTTGGATGCTACCCGTCCTGCGGAGCAGGTTCGGGTGCTTGCCACGGACGTGTATACATTCTTAAATGGCGGCAGCATGGAAGTGGGTTGTCCTGATCGGTTTGAGCGGAAGAATATGCGCTGTGCCGATGAGATCGTCGCTTTGGCAGAAGCCCGAATTGGTGAGGGTGGCTACAATATTTTAGAGAATAATTGCGAGCATTTCGTCAATGAGTGCGCCTTTGGGAAGAAAACTTCCTCGGCAGTAGACGATATACGGGCAATGTTCCGGCGAAAGCTGGGTAAGTGAATGAACCGCACCGGGTGGCAGTATGGCCACCCGGTGCAGTTTTTAGGAATGTATACAAAAACCAAAGGGGAGGAGCGTTGTTTTTTTCTGTTGTAAGGCTTGCTTTTTTGACTAAAAACAGATATAATAGTTGGACTATCGATATGGAAGTATCGATATCTACCTACTAAAATGGTATGTAATTCCACCATAGAGGTATCTAAATTCTGAAAAAGGATGGTTGATATGGTTTATAGCTATTTCCCCGGTTGTACTCTGCGTACCAAGGCCAAGGATCTGGATGCGTATGCACGGGCATCTGCTGAGGCTCTGGGCTTCCAGCTGGAAGAGCCCGCTGACTGGCAGTGCTGCGGCGGCGTGTACCCTCTGGGCGCTGACGAGATCGCCAGCAAGCTCCCCTCTGTCCGGGCATTGAACGATGCCAAGGAGAAGGGTCAGGATCTGGTGGCGGTATGCTCTGCCTGCTATCACGTGCTGAAGCGGGTCAATGATGACATGGCCAATGTGGAGGACATCCAGACCCGTGCCAACAATTACATGGGTCTTGCTGAGCCCTACAAGGGTGAGGCGCAGGTGCTGCACTTCCTGGAGGTGCTGCGTGACCGCATCGGTTTTGACGAACTGAAGAAGAAGGTGGTCAATCCTCTCACTGGTCGGAAGATCGGTGCCTACTACGGCTGTCTGCTGCTCCGTCCCAGCAATGTGATGGCTTTTGACAATGCGGAGAATCCCACCATTCTGGAGGATTTCATCCGGGCACTGGGCGCTGAGCCGGTGATCTACCCCTACCGCAACGAGTGCTGCGGTGGCTACATCAGTCTGAAGGAGCCGGCACTGGCCGCCTCCATGTGCGATAAGATCAACGACAGTGCCGCCGGCTTCCAGGCCGACTGCCTGGTGACTGCCTGCCCTCTGTGCAAGTACAATCTGGCTAAGAGCGGCAAGCTGCCTATTGTTTACTTTACCGAGCTTCTGGTTGAGGCTCTGGGTGTGAAGGAGGGAGCGCTGTGAATAAGCAGGCCGAGCTGATCAAGGAAATCAGCGGTGTCAATCCCCTGAAGTGCATGAAGTGCGGCAAGTGCTCCGCATCCTGCCCTTCCTATAATGAAATGGACATCAAGCCCCATCAGTTTGTGTCCTATGTGATCAATGAGGACATCGAGGCGCTGACCGCCTCCAAGTCCCTGTACAAGTGCCTGAGCTGCTTTGCCTGCATCGAGCGTTGCCCCCGGAGCGTCAAGCCCGGCAAGCTCATCGATGCCGCACGGCAGGTGGTTGTCCGTCAGCGTGGTCAGGAATATCTGTCCCCCGACGAGATCCCCGCTCTGCTGGATGAGGAAATGCCTCAGCAGCTTCTCATGAGCGCATTTAGAAAGTATCGGAGGTGAGCACATTGCAGAGAATTGGTGTATTTGTCTGCCATTGCGGCAGTAATATTGCGGCGACCGTGGACGTAAAGAAGGTCGTGGAGATGGCTCTGCTGGAGCAGGGTGTCGTCCATGCTGAGGATTACCCCTATATGTGCTCCGAGGCCGGTCAGTCCCGGATCGCTCTGGCTATCGCTGAGAAGAAGCTCACCGGTATCGTGGTCTGCTCCTGCTCTCCCCGTATGCATGAGGCTACCTTCCGTAAGGCCGCCGAGCGTGCCGGTCTGAACCCCTACATGGTGGAGATCGCCAACATCCGTGAGCATTGCTCCTGGATTCACAAGGACATGGCCGAGGCCACCGAAAAGGCCACCATCCTGATGCGTGCCGCCGTTGCTAAGGTGCATCTGAATGCCCCTCTGCAGGCTGGCGAGAGCCTTGTCACCAAGCGGGCGCTGGTCATCGGCGGTGGTATCGCCGGCATCCAGACCGCCATCGACATTGCCGATGCTGGTTACAAGGTGGACATCGTGGAGAAGACTCCCTCCATCGGCGGCCGTATGAGCCAGCTGGATAAGACGTTCCCCACGCTGGACTGCTCCGCTTGTATTCTGACTCCTAAGATGGTGGAGGCCGCCTCTCACGAGAACATCACCATCCATACATATTCCGAGGTGGAGAGTGTGTCCGGCTTCGTGGGCAACTTCACTGTGGATATTCGCAAGAAGGCTCGTTTTGTGGATCTGGACAAGTGCACCGGTTGCGGTGTCTGTCAGGAAAAGTGCCCCTCCAAGAAGAGCCTGAACGAATTCAACCGTGGCCTGAATACCAGAAGTGCTATTTACACGCCCTTTGCTCAGGCCATTCCCAATGTGCCCGTCATCGATCCCACCGCCTGCATCAAGCTGAAGACCGGCAAGTGCGGTATCTGCGAGAAGTTCTGCCAGGTGGGTGCTATCGACTACACCCAGAAGGATGAGATCGTCACCGAGAAGTACGGCGCAATTGTCGTCGCCACCGGTTTTGATACCATCAAGCTGGATAACTACGGCGAGTATGCCTACGGCCAGAGCAAGGACGTGATCACCTCTCTGGAGCTGGAGCGTGCCATGAACGCCGCCGGCCCCACCAAGGGTCACCTGGAGCGCCTGTCCGACGGCAAGGCTCCCAAGGAGATCGTGTTCATCCAGTGTGTTGGCTCTCGTTGCTCTGATGAGCGTGGCAAGCCCTACTGCTCCAAGATCTGCTGTATGTACACCGCTAAGCATGCCATGCTGATCCGGGACAAGTACCCGGACACCAACGTGACCGTGTTCTACATCGATGTCCGTACCCCCGGCAAGAACTTTGACGAGTTCTATCGCCGTGCGGTGGAGGACTACGGTGTCAACTACATCAAGGGTCAGGTGGGCAAGGTTCTGCCTCAGCCCGACGGCAGTCTGCTGGTGCAGGGCGTTGACCTGCTGGATCAGAAGCAGATTCTCAAGAAGGCCGATATGGTGGTTCTGGCCACCGCCATCGAGCCCAACCCCGATGTGCGCAAGATTGCTACCATGCTCACTGCGTCCATCGATACCAACAACTTCCTTACCGAGGCTCACCCCAAGCTGCGCCCCGTGGAATCTCCCACCGCTGGTGTGTTCCTGTCCGGTGTTTGCCAGGGCCCCAAGGACATTCCTGAAACCGTGGCTCAGGCCGGTGCCGCCGCTGTGAAGGTTATCGGTCTGCTGGCCAAGGATAAGCTCAAGACCAATCCCTGCACCGCCAAGGCTGACGAACTGCTGTGTAACGGCTGTTCTACCTGCGCCAATGTGTGCCCCTACGGTGCAATTTCCTACGAAACGAAGCTCATCAACGACCATGGCATCCGTGAGGATCGCCGGGTTGCGGTGGTCAACAGCGCTCTGTGTCAGGGTTGCGGTGCTTGTACCGTTGCCTGCCCCAGCGGTGCTATGGACCTGCAGGGCTTCTCTAACAGACAAATTCTTGCGGAGGTGGATGCAATATGTCGGTAAATAACGAATTCCGCCCCACCATTGTGGCCTTCTTCTGCAACTGGTGCAGCTACGCCGGTGCGGACTTGGCCGGCTCCAGCCGTCTGGCCTATCCTGCGGACGTGAAGATCATCCGGGTACCCTGCTCCTGCCGGGTCAACCCCATGTTCATCCTCCGGGCCTTTGAGAAGGGCGCTGACGGTGTCATCCTCTGCGGCTGCCACCCCGGTGACTGCCACTACTCTACCGGTAACTACTACGCCCGTCGCCGTATGACCCTGCTGTTTAGCATGCTGGATTACATCGGTGTGGAAAACGGCCGTACCCGTGTGGAATGGGTATCCGCCGCTGAGGGCGTGAAGTTCTCTGAAACCATGAACAGCTTTGTGGAGAAGGTTCGCTCCCTTGGCCCGAATGTGAGATTGGGGGATTTGAGATGCAAGAACTGATCCTGAAAGCAAAAGAAATGCTGGAAAGCGGTGCCGTTGTCCGGGTTTTGGGCTGGCGCAAGGGTGAAAACGTCTGGGACGTGGAGCCTGCTTTCTTCAATAGTGCTGAGGAGCTGGAAAACTTCGTTTACGATGGCTTCTGCGGCGCAAACCTGAGCAAGTACATGATCGAAGCCTCCAAGCTGGAGGGCAAGACCCTGGTTTTCCTGAAGCCCTGCGACAGCTACAGCTTCAACCAGCTGATCAAGGAGCATCGGGTGGATCGGGAGAAGGCTTACATCGTCGGCGTTGGCTGTAAGGGTAAGCTGAGAATCGAAAACATCGATGCCAACGGCATTCTGGATGTGGAAGGCGCAGGCTATCCTGACCATGCCGAGATGCTCACCGTCAAGACTCTTTATGGCGACAAGGAAGTTTCCTATAAGTCCGCCATGCTGGAGCGCTGCCATGTGTGCAAGGGCAAGGATCATGTGATCTACGACGAACTGATGGGCGAATCCGCTGACACCGTGGATGCTGACCGCTTCGCTGAGGTGGCCAAGATCGAGGCTATGAGTCCCGAGGAGAAGTTTGCCTACTCCCAGAGCGAGCTTTCCAAGTGCATCCGTTGCAACGCTTGCCGCAATGTGTGCCCTGCTTGCTCCTGCCGTAAGTGTGTGTTTGACAGCACCAAGTTCGACTCTGCCCAGAAGGCCAACACCACCTCCTTCGAGGAGAAGATGTTCCACATCATTCGTGCCTTCCACGTGGCCGGTCGGTGCACCGACTGCGGCGAGTGCAGCCGTGTATGTCCCCAGGGCATTCCTCTGCACCTGTTCAATCGGAAGTTCATCAAGGACATCAATGAGCTGTACGGCGACTTCCAGGCAGGTATGGACATCGAAACCAAGGGCCCGCTGACCAACTTCAAGCTGGATGACTGCGAGCCCAGCATTGTGACCAAGAGGGGGTAATCGCTATGTTGAAGATCAATAAGGCTGATTTGAATGCCCTCTTTGCCAGAATTTCTGACAATAATGAGCTGTATCTGCCGGTAAAGGCAGCAGGCAAGACCAATTTTGCCGCTTGGGAGGAAAATGCGCAGGTGGATCTGGACAGCCTGAAGACTGTCAAGTCCCCCAAGGATGCCTTCTTCCCCCAGAGCGAGAATCTGTACTCCTGCGAAAAGCGGGATGGCAAGACCGCCATCACCCCCGAAAAGCTCCAGAGCGAGCCTTTCGTGGTGTTTGGCATCCGTGCTTGCGATGTTCGTGCCATCGATGTGCTGGACAAGGTGTTCCTGAGTGAGCCCGTGGACAGCTACTACGCAGCTCGCCGTGAGCATGGCATTCTGGTTTCCTACGCCTGCGGCAATCCGGAAACCTCCTGCTTCTGCAAGGCTTTCGGCATCGATGCCGCCGCTCCTGCCGGTGACGTGGTTACCTGGATGATCGGCGACGAGCTGTACTGGGATGCTAAGACTGAAAAGGGTGCAGCCCTCACCGAGCAGGTGAAGGATCTGCTGGTGGATGCGGATGCTGCCACTGTGGAAGCCGAGCAGGAGAAGATCCGTGCAATCATCGAAAAGCTGCCCAATTCCAACCTCTCCCTGGAGGGTTGGGGTGCTGAGGCCGCCAAGACCCGGTTCGACAGCCCCATCTGGGAGCAGCTTTACAAGCCCTGCCTGGCCTGCGGCACCTGCACCTTCGTGTGCCCCACCTGCCAGTGCTACGACATTAAGGATTACAATACCGGTAACGGTGTCCAGCGGTATCGCTGCTGGGACAGCTGTATGTACTCCGATTTCACTATGATGGCCCACGGCAACAACCGTACCAGCCAGATGCAGCGCTTCCGTCAGCGGTTCCTGCACAAGCTGGCCTACTTCCCGGCAAATAATGACGGGATGTTCTCCTGCGTCGGTTGCGGCCGCTGTGTGGACAAGTGCCCCAGCCATCTCAATATTGTCAAGGTCATCAAGGCCTTTGGAAAGGAGGATGCGTGATGCACGAGCCCATGCACGAATGTAAGCATAACCCCGGTTTTTGCCGGGACACCTTGGTTCCTCAGGTGGCTGTCATCACCGACATCCGCACCGAAACCCCCGATGTTAAGACCTTCCGGGTGGAGCGTCCTGAGGGTGGCAAGCTCTTTGAGCATCTGCCCGGTCAGTGCGCCATGGTCTGTGTCCCCGGTGTGGGCGAGGCCATGTTCTCCATCACCTCTTCTCCCACCAACAAGCTGTATCAGGAGTTCTCCATCAAGCGCTGCGGCGTGCTGACGGAGCATCTGCACTCCATGAACGCCGGTGACGAGATCCTGGTGCGTGGCCCCTACGGCAACAATTTCCCCGTGGAAACTGAGCTGAAGGGCAAGAATCTGCTGTTCATCGCCGGCGGTATCGCCCTGGCGCCTCTGCGCAGTGTCATCAACTACTGCCTGGACAACCGGGAAAACTACGGCGACATCGACATCCTCTACGGCTCCCGCTCCGCTGGGGATCTGGTGCAGCGCAAGGAGGTCGAGGAGGTTTGGTCCAAGATTCCCGGCGTGAATGTTCACCTGACCATCGACCGGGAGCAGGAAGGCTGGGACGGCCATGTGGGCTTCGTTCCTTCCTACCTGAAGGAGCTGGCCTTCGACACCAACCGCACCGCCATCCTCTGCGGCCCTCCCATCATGATCAAGTTCTGCCTGCAGGGCCTGAAGGAAATGGGCTTCGCCATGGAGCAGGTGTACACCACTCTGGAGCTTCGGATGAAGTGCGGCGTGGGCAAGTGCGGCCGGTGCAACATCGGCACCAAGTACGTCTGCAAGGACGGCCCCGTGTTCCGGTTCGACCAGGTGGACGAACTGCCTAACGAGTATTAAGGAGGACAAAACCAATGGAAAATATGGTAAATGTCTATTTTTTCGGTAAGAAATATTCCGTTCCCGGTGAGCTGACCATCATGACTGCGATGGAGTATGCCGGTTACACCCTGAAGCGTGGCTGCGGCTGCCGTCATGGCTTCTGCGGTGCCTGCGCCACCATCTACCGCATCAAGGGCAAGAACGAGCTGAAGACCTGCCTGGCTTGCCAGACTCAGGTTCAGGAGGGTATGTACGTTGCCTCCATTCCTTTCTTCCCCACCGACAAGCGTACCTACAACATCAACGAGATCAAGGCTGACCAGCGTGTGATGATGGAGCTGTATCCTGAAATTTACGCCTGCATCGGCTGCAACGCCTGCACCAAGGCCTGCACCCAGAGCCTGAATGTCATGCAGTACATCGCCTACGCACAGCGTGGCGAGCTGGAAAAGTGCGCCGAGGAGAGCTTCGACTGCGTTGGTTGCGGTTGCTGCTCCGTCCGTTGCCCTGCCGGCATCAGCCATCCCATGGTGGGTCTGCTGGCTCGCCGCTTGACCGGCAAGTACATCGCTCCCGAAACCGAGCATCTGAAGAACCGTGTTGACGAGATCAACGCCGGTGCTTACGATGAGCTGATCGAGGCCATTATGCAGAAGCCCATCAGCGAAATGCAGGAGCTGTACAACACCCGGGACATCGAGAAGTAAGGAGGCCGCACTATGTTTACACCTGAAATGCTGGAATCCATCAAGAAGGTGGAGGCCACCCGTGCCGAGCGTATGGGCACGGAGCCCCGGCGTAAGACCGCCGAGGAAAAGAGCGAGCTGCTGAAGGCTTACCATCCCGATTATCGGGCTGAGGGCTTCAAGGAAATCAAGATCGGCCCCAACAAGGGTCAGAAGGCTCCCGTGGAGCTGACCGATCTGATCCACTCCAACAGCCGCCTGCTGAACGAGAATATCGATCTGACCAAGGTCGACTACGATGTGGACGTTCTGGTCATCGGCGGTGGCGGTGCCGGTTGCTCCGCAGCCATCGAGGCTCATGAGGCCGGTGCCAATGTTATGGTGGTCACCAAGCTGCGTATTGGCGACGCCAACACCATGATGGCTGAGGGTGGCATCCAGGCCGCCGACAAGCCCAACGACAGCCCCGTCCAGCACTATCTGGACGCTTTTGGCGGCGGTCACTTTGCCGCTCGTCCCGAGCTGCTGCGCCGTCTGGTCATGGAGGCTCCTGATGCCATCCAGTGGCTGAACAAGCTGGGCGTTATGTTCGATAAGTACGAGGATGGCACCATGGTCACCACCCATGGCGGCGGCACTTCCCGCAAGCGTATGCACGCCTGCAAGGACTACTCCGGCGCTGAGATCATGCGTACCGTTCGTGACGAGGTGCTGAACCGTCAGATTCCCGTGGTGGAGTTCACCTCCGCTGTGGAGCTGATCAAGGACGATAAGGGTCAGGTTGCCGGCGCTGTTCTGCTGAACATGGAAACCGACGATTATCTGGTTGCCCGTGCCAAGACCGTCATCATCGCCACCGGCGGTGCAGGCCGTCTGCACTACCAGAATTTCCCCACCTCCAACCACTACGGCGCCACTGCTGACGGCCTGATTCTGGGCTACCGTGCCGGCGCACCTCTGCTGTATCAGGACACCATCCAGTACCATCCCACCGGCGTGGCTTACCCCAGCCAGATCTTCGGTGCGCTGGTTACCGAGAAGGTGCGTTCCCTGGGCGCTATGCTGGTCAATAAGGATGGTGAGGCTTATGCCCATCCTCTGGAAACCAGAGATGTTTCTGCATCTGCCATCATTCGTGAATGCGCCAACGGCAAGGGCGTGGATACCCCCTTGGGCAGCGGTGTTTGGCTGGATACTCCCATGATCGAGATTCTGGGCGGTGAAGGCACCATCGAAAAGCGCATCCCTGCCATGCTGAGAATGTACCTGAACTACGGCATCGATATGCGTAAGCAGCCCATCCTGGTCTACCCCACTCTGCACTACCAGAACGGCGGTCTGGAGATCGGCGGCGAGGGCTATACCAAGGCCATCCCCAACCTGCTGGTTGCCGGTGAGGCAGTTGGTGGCATCCATGGCCGTAACCGCCTGATGGGCAACTCCTTGCTGGACATCATCGTGTTCGGCCGTAACGCCGGTAAGGCTGCTGCCCGCCGTGCCAAGGAGACCGAGCTGGGCGAGATGAATCTGGATCACATCAAGGCTTATGCCGATGAGCTGGCCGCCGCAGGCTGCGCCGAGGAAGGCGTATCCCCCCTGCTGCTGCCCCAGTATGCCCGCCACGGCAGATAATGAAATTCTGAATGGAGGAATCCCCCATGAGAGAAATTTCCGTGAATCTCATCACCGATGTGGTGGAGCGGCTGTGCATTGATGCCAACACCCACCTGCCCGGTGATGTGAAGTGCGCCATCGAAAGCTGTCGTGCCTGCGAGGATGGCGCGATCGCTCAGGGCGTGCTGGATGACATCATCAAAAACTATCAGATCGCTGACAACGAGAACGTACCCATCTGTCAGGATACCGGCCTTGCCTGCGTATTTCTGGAGATCGGTCAGGACGTGCATCTGGTGGACGGCGACCTGACGGAAGCTGTCAACGAGGGCGTGCGCCGTGGCTATACCAACGGCTACCTGCGTAAGTCCGCTGTGGCGGATCCCGTGCGCCGTGGCAATACCGGCGACAACACCCCCGCCATGCTCTATACCGAGATCGTTCCCGGCGAAAATATCAAGATCACCGTGGGCCCCAAGGGCTTCGGCAGTGAGAATATGAGCCAGATCCGGATGTTCAAGCCCTCTGCGGGCCTTCAGGGTATCAAGGATTTCATCATCGAGGCTGTGGAAACCGCAGGCCCCAACCCTTGTCCTCCCATGGTCATCGGCGTTGGCATCGGCGGTACCTTTGACAAGGCCGCACTGCTGGCCAAGAAGGCGCTGATGCGTCCTCTGGACAGCCATCATCCCGACCCCTTCTATGCCCAGCTGGAGGATGAGATGCTGGAGAAGGTGAACGCTCTGGGCATCGGCCCTCAGGGCTTCGGCGGCAAAACCACTGCCATCGGTCTGAACATCGAAACCATGGCTACCCACATTGCCGGTATGCCCTGCGCCATCAACATCAACTGCCACGTGACCCGGCATAAGACGGAGGTGCTGTAATGGAAAAGCGTATTACTCTGCCTTTGACTGAGGAGATCGCCAAGACCCTCCGTGCCGGCGACCGTGTCACCCTCACCGGCATCATCTACACCTCCCGTGACGCAGGTCACAAGCGGATGTGCGAGGCTCTGGCTCGTGGCGAAAGCCTGCCCTTCGACCCTCAGGATGCCACTATTTACTACGTTGGCCCCACTCCGGCAAAGCCCGGTCAGGTCATCGGTTCCGCAGGCCCTACCACTTCCGGCCGTATGGATGCCTACGCACCTACCATGATGAGTGTGGGTGCCCGTGGTATGATCGGCAAGGGTGCAAGACTGCCTGAAGTTGTGGATGCCATGAAGCAGTACAGCGGCGTGTATTTCGGTGCCATCGGTGGCGCCGGCGCACTGCTGGCTAAGTGCATCAAGTCTGCTGAGCTGATCGCTTATGAAGATTTGGGCGCTGAGGCTCTGCGCAAGCTGTATGTGGAGGATATGCCCCTGGTGGTCATTATCGACTGCGAAGGCAACAATCTCTACGAAGAAGGCCGTGCCGCATACCTGAATAAGTAATAAAAAAATCCGCACCTTTCGGTGCGGATTTTTGCGCCCTGAATGGACGTACTTGACATTATTTGTGAGAAAGTATATAGTGAGGGTGTATATATTTACGAAAAAGGAGGGGGAAAGATGTTTTGCGGTAATTGCGGCAATCAGATTTCCGATGATTCTCAGTTCTGTGGAAACTGCGGCACTGCTCTGTGGCCGGAGGGGGGCAACAAGGACAACCCCAACGAGGGAGGTTTTTTAAAGAAGGATGTGTATTTCGTTAAAAAAGCCAATACCAAGAACAGAATTTTGTATTTTATTTCCTGGGGACTGGTGTTTCTGTGCTTGTTGAGCATGATCCTGAGTGCAAATGTGGCGATCAATGGGGATTTGCTAAAGTCACCTATCGGAAATATGGTAGACTCTATGACGGAAGGTGAGCTGACGCAGTTAGGACTTGAATTGTCGGATAGAGTCGTTGAGATTGAACAGATTGCGGACGAGCGAGATGGGGTTCAACAGGAATTTTTAGAAGCATACTTAAAACTTTCAGAGAATTTTTCCCTGAACAATCTGCATCGGACCGGCTCCGTTTGTGCGAGAATGTTTGATGAGATGGGGGAAAAAGAGAATGCCGCAGAGTTGCGGGATGCCATGGTGATTTTGCGTATTTTCATTGTGACGCTGGCGATTTGCTTTGGTATTACGGGAATTCTGACAATTTTGTCTGCTCTGTTTAAAAATTTCCCTCTGGCCATTGTAGCAATTGTGCTGGCGGTTGATATTGTGGTGATATTTGCCGGGGTTATTTGGGCGCTGTTTGCGCTGGTGGCGTACATCGGATTGATCGTGATCTACGCCAAGATGGGCAGTGCGTATAAAGCATACAGACGCACTTGCCTTGCTGAATGATAAAAAATCCGCACCGATTGGTGCGGATTTTTTAGTGAATTATGGGCATCCTGCTGATGGAGGGATGTACATGACAGAAAAGGAATATGGGCAATTGGTAAAGAAAATGGCACCGAAGTCGCCCATTTGGAAGGACTGCCTGCTGGCATTTTTGGTGGGCGGAGCAATCTGCACGGTGGGGCAGGGGCTGATGGCGCTGTACGGAAACTGGCTGGATAAGACCGACACGGCAACGGCGGTGTCTATGACCTTGGTGGCGTTGTCGGCGCTGTTTACGGGGCTGAGTTTGTATGATAATCTGGCAAAACACGCCGGAGCAGGTACCCTGGTACCCATCACCGGCTTTGCCAACTCCATCGCCGCCCCAGCAGTGGAATTCAAAACCGAAGGTTTCATCCTCGGCGTCGGCGCAAAAATGTTCACCATCGCCGGCCCGGTTATTGTGTATGGCGTGAGTGCGAGTGTAGTTTATGGATTAGTTTATTGGATATGCAAAATGATTATGGGCGGTTAATAACCGCCCATTTTTATATTTACTTTCTTTCTATTTCAGGAATTTCAAATTCTACAGTGAGATACATAAGATTGCTATGAGAGTCGGTGCATTCAATCTTCAATAAGTATCGACCGTCATTCAATTGCTCAATGCTATCTCCTAACCAATAAATATCTCGAAACGCTTCAAGGGTAACGGGCTCTGAAGCATTCATTTTCATATCTGTGATACGATAGTTAGACAATGAGATTCTTTTGATATTTGTTTCACCTAAGGCGTTTTTGCCATCCAGCAGGATCTCTAAGCAATTTCTTTCGGGTCGCTTTTCTTTCCAATCAGGTGGCAATTCCAATTCACAAACAGAGAGAATTTTGGCATCGTGTAAACCAAATTTCCAATACCAATCAGGAAACTGCGCCAAATATTCTTCAAGTCTTCTAACAGCCGCGGCCAGTCCTTGCTTGCTCATAAAATATCTCCTTGCTGGATTATTAATAGCCCATATTTTTGAGATCGTTTACGAGGTTTACATAAAACTCTCTTACGTCGAAGCCGGGGATGTTTTCCCGGTTCAGGTCGATCATATCGCCGTGGGAGATGCCCCGTTTTTTGGGAGCTTCCAGGAGTGTATAAGCCTCGCCCCATTGGAATGAGTCAGCTGCAACAAGCCCATCATTTTCGCCGCTGAAATACTTCACCAGCCGGTGGGAGAAATTCATGGGGAATTTGCCGCTGCTGGCCTTTTTCAGCACAGAACCTACACTTTGACAGTAGATCCCCTCCGGGGTGGGCATTTCGGCATTCAGTTCCCGCAGGCGGGACTCGGTGAGATCTTTCACCGCCGCCAGGAAATCCGCATTTTGCTCGCCCAATTTTACCACGGCGGCGTTATAGGTATTGGCCACGGCGTGTTGTACCTTTTCGGGAACCTTGGTCAGCAGATACTCCGCATAAAGGCAGCCCCGGTGGGGGGTGTTGATGGTGGTCAGGGAGGCGATATGCTCCCCCATGCCCAGCTTGGCGATGGCGTATCGGGTATCCAAACCGCCTTTGGAGTGGGCGATGATGTTCACTTTTTCCGCACCGGTTTCATCCAGAATCTCCAGAATGCGCCACTTCAAATGCCGCGCGCTGTCGGTAATGGAGGATGCGGAGGGGTGATTGCCGTAATAGATCTTAGCGCCGTTGCGCTCCAGCTCCTTGGGGATACGCCCCCAGTAGTTGAAGAAGGTGGCATCCCGGAAGAAAATGCCGTGTACAAAAAGGATCGGATAACGGGTTGCGCAGATTTTTTCCTCGGCTCTGCGGGCGTTCAGCTGTTCTTTTTCGCATTCAAAGATGCACTCGGCGGTGGTGGTGCGGATGATGAAAAACAGCGCAACCAAATTGGCGATGGGGATCATGCTGCACAGCAGACCGATCACTCGGATTTTGATACCAAGTTGGGTGGAGGTGAGGTAAACACAAAGAATACCGTTCCAGAATACCAAAAAATACACACCGACGCACATAAGCAAATTCCAGAGATAGGTCGTCCGGTCATGAGGAAGAAGCTTCAGCCCCAGAAAAAACTGCAATCCGGCGGAGAGAAAGAGGGAAATATAGAATGCTGACAGCAACACCGTTCCGTGTTGGCAGATGCGCAGGGGAATGTTGCGTATTTCGGTGACTTGTAAGCCGGCAAACAGATTACCAAACAGAAAAAGAGGCAAAATAAGGAAGAGTAATGCCGGATATTGCCGGATCATCACAAAACTATTTGCGCTAAAAGCAAACAAAAACGCATACAAAATGGATGCGATGTAAAATTTCGAACGCATGGTATCACCTCCTATGCCAATATTATACAACTCCAAAAGAGGTTTGTAAATATAGGAACGATTTTTGGCGGCTGTATTGACGAAAAGGGGAGAAAACACTGGTTGAAATATTCAAGATTTTGTGCTAAAATAGTTAGTTAGAGGGTTTTTAGTAAAACGTAAAGGAGCATCCTCATGGGCAACAGAGAACAATATAAACGCCTGATTCAATTTCTTGCGTCGTCTGTGATCCTTGCGCTACACACGGGGATCTTCATGTATGTGTGGTTTCATTTTTACGACGACATCGGCGCCAATTATTTCGTCCGTGGCAACTATGTGATCATCGCCCAGTATGCGGTGATGGTGCTTGCCGCTCACAAGCTCTGCGGCGGCTTCCGTGTGGGCTACCAGCGAATTTTTGAAGTATGTTTCACGCTCACTTGTGCTGTGATCGGTGTCAATGCCTTCATGTACTTTGAAATGTGCCTGATCGGCCGGTGGGCATTTATGAGTAACCTCCTGCCTATGTTGGTTATGACGGCTGTGGATATTTTGGTGCTGATTCCTTGGGTGTTTCTCTCCCGGATGGTCATCACCAAGCTGTATCCGCCTCGCCGGATGGTACTGGTTTACGGCGAGCGCAGTCCTTACGGTCTGGCGGCAAAAATCAGCTCCCGGAAGGATAAGTACACTGTCTGCGAAACTGTCTCCGAGCACCGGGATCGGGAAATGATCCAAAAGAAAATTCTGGAGTACCGCTGCGCTATTTTGGCGGACATCAATATCGACACCCGGAATGCCTTGGTGAAATTCTGCTTTGAAAATGACATTCGGTGCTACTGTGTGCCGAAAATTTCCGATGTAATGCTTATGAGTGCAGACGATATTCACCTTTTCGACACCTCCCTGATGCTGATGCGCAACCGGGGACTCACCGCCGACCAGCGGCTGTTCAAACGTGTATTTGATGTGGTGGCTTCTGCGCTGGCCATTGTGATTGCTTCGCCCATTATGGCAATCATCGCTCTGTGCATCAAGCTGTATGACCACGGCCCGGTGATCTTTACCCAAGATCGCCTTACCCGTGGTGGTGAAGTGTTCAAGGTCTACAAATTCCGCAGTATGCGTGTGCAAAAGCCCGGTGGTGAGTATGTGATGACCCGGCAAAATGACGACCGGATCACCCCCGTGGGAAAAATCATCCGTAGACTGCATCTGGATGAGCTTCCTCAGCTGTTCAATATCATAAAGGGTGATATGTCTTTTGTTGGGCCTCGACCGGAAACGCCTGGGATTGCGGCGGAATATTCCAAAATCCTGCCGGAGTTCTCCTACCGGCTGAAGGTGAAAGCCGGTCTTACCGGTTATGCCCAGGTTTATGGTAAGTATAATACCACACCCTATGACAAATTGAAGCTGGATCTGACCTATATTGAAAATTATTCCTTCCTGCTGGACATCAAGCTGATGCTTTTGACGCTGAAGGCTATGTTCGAGCCGGAAAATACCGAGGGCATCGCCGCTTGGCAGACTACTGCCGCCAAGGACACGCCGGATAAAAAAGGATGATTTCCATGGATGCACCGCTGATTTCGGTGATTATTCCCGCATATAACGCCATGGGCACCATCGCCGGTGCCGTGGAATCTGCCCTTGCCCAAAACGTCCCGCTGGAGATCATCGTCGTGGACGACGGTGGCAACGAGGGTCTTGAGGATTTGCTGTCCAACGATGTTATTCTTCTGAAAAATGCCCGGAATCTGGGCGCTGCGGAGAGCCGTAACCGGGGGATCCGGCATGCCCGGGGCAAGTACGTTGCCTTTTTGGATGCGGACGATCTGTGGCTTCCCGGCAAGCTACAAAAGCAGCTGGATGCTATTGGGGATAAGGTTCTGTGCTGCACTGCCCGGGAACTGATGACCCCGGAGGGAATCTGCACCGGCCGGGTCATTGGTGTGAAAGAGCGTATCACCTACCGAGAACTGCTGAAACACAACAGTATCAACTGTTCTTCCGTGCTTCTGCGTCGGGATGTGGCTTTGGAATTCCCCATGGAACACTCCGACAGCCATGAAGATTACATCCTCTGGCTGAAAATTTTGCAAAAATACGGCGAAGCGGTGGGGATCAACGAGCCCCTTCTTCGCTATCGCCTGAGCAACACCGGCAAATCCGGAAGTAAGCTGAATTCGGCGAAAATGACCTTCCGGGTGTACCGGTACATGGGCTTTGGCCCGGTCAAATCCCTGATTTGCTTCTGTTCGTATGCCATTCACGGCACTTTCAAATATCTCATGAGTAAAAGAGGCAGCAAATGAAGCTGGATATTTTGATGTCCTGTATGCATCAGATCGATGATGCGCTGATTCATAGATCCAAAATCACTGGTTCGGCGGTGGTCGTGAACCAATGTGACCGGGAGGGATTCACCCAATACGGCAAGGCGGCTGTGTACGATACCAAAGAGCGCGGTTTGACCCGCAGCCGGAATATGGCCATTGCCAAGTCTGATGCGGACGTTTGCCTGCTGTGCGACGATGACGAGGAATTTGTGGCGGATTATGAGAAAAATATCCTCGCCGCTTATGAGAGCTTACCTCAAGCGGACGTGATCATTTTCAAAATGGTGAATCGACCCGCCTCTTTTTCTGACAAAGTGCAGGAACTGAAATTCCCCAAGACCATGAAGGTCAGCTCCTGGCAGATCTCCTTCCGCCGGGAAAGTCTGTTGCGTACCGGTGTTCGTTTTGATGAGCGCATGGGCGCCGGCACCGGCAACGGGGCAGAGGAGGAGCTGAAATTCCTCACCGACTGCCGCAAGGCAGGGCTTCGCATTTTTTACGTCCCCTATGCCATTGCCTCGGTGGCGCAGGCGGAATCCACTTGGTTTGCGGGCTTTAATGAAAAATTTTTCTTCGACCGGGGCACCACCACCCGATACATTCTGGGCGCACCTCTGGCTGTTCTTTATGGCGTGTATTATGTCTTGCGTAAACGGCATATGTACGCCGGTCAGATCTCCCTTGGGGATGCGCTGAAGGCCATTTTCCGTGGCATCAAAGAAAATAAGCTGGGCAAGAAAGGCTGATTTTGATGAAAATTCTGTCGCTGATTGTGCCTTCCTACAACAGTGAGGGCTTTTTGGATACTTGTATTCCTTCGTTTCTGCACCCGGATGTGGTGGAGGCGCTGGACATTATTATCGTAAATGATGGGTCTGTGGACAACACGCCGGCTGTTGCAGAAAAATATTGCCGGGAGTATCCCGGCAGCGTTCGGCTGATCAACCAGGAGAATAAAGGTCACGGCGGTGCGCTGAATACCGGCTGCGCTGCGGCTGTGGGCAAGTATTTGAAGGTTATTGATGCCGATGACTGGGTGGAAACAGACAATCTGCCTGCCTATATCGAGTTTCTGCGCACCTGCGAAAGTGATGTGGTGCTGAGCCACCACTACACCGTGGATATTTCCACAAAAGAGGTCAAAAAGTGGAAAAGCTACCCGGAAACCTTTGGAAAAGCCTATGATTTTGACGAAATTATGCGGGATTGGAAGAGTTTCGACCGCAGCCTGACCTTCCATGGCATCACCTACAATACCGCTTTTTATCATAAATTCGGCATTCAGCTGTCCGAACACGTATTTTACGAGGATCACGAATTTGCCACCTTCCCTTGCTGTCATGCCCGGAGTGTCACCCCGGTGGATCTGTTCATCTACGACTACCGCATCGGTGACGTGCAGCAGAGTGTTTCCGATGGTAATCAGCTGAAGCGTCTGGGGCATACCGATACTGTTTTGCGGCGGCTGGTGAGCGAGTATCACAAGCTCCCTGGGGATTGCCCCGGCAAAGCCTATGTGCAGATGAAGGCCCAGGGCTTGCTCCTGAGCTATCTTACTACCGTTATGCTGGTAGAGCCCAAGCGCAGCGCCGGTCGGGCGCAGGGCAGAGCGATGATGGAATTCTTTCAGGGACATCTGCCGGAAACCTATGCTTTGGCGCGGAAACAGTACCGCATTTTCCGTTTGCTGAATCTGCTGGGGGTGCGGAAGAAGGGGTTTGAGAAACTTTTGCGCTCTAAGCTGTACAACCGCCTGCGTCACAACCACGATTTTGATTGAGGAGAGAAGCCATGCGCTTTTTTAAGGAATTTTGGAAATATCGGGATCTGCTGAAGCTGCTGGTGTCCCGGGATCTGAAGCTGAAATATCGGCGCAGCGTCCTTGGTTATCTGTGGAGCATCCTGAACCCACTGCTGATCATGATTGTTATGAGCGTCGTGTTTTCCAAGATGTTCAACCGGGATATTCCTTATTTCCCGGTGTATCTGTTCTGTGGTCAGCTGTTGTTCAACTACATGAACAACACCACCCATCAGGCGATTTTTTCCATCACCAACAATGCATCCCTGCTGAAAAAAACCTACGTCCCCCGGTATATTTTTACTCTGTCAAAAATCACCAGCGGCATGGTGGACTTTGTGTTTTCGTTGGGTGCGCTGATTATCGTCATGCTGGTCACCCGTACGCCGTTCCACTGGTGCAATCTGCTGTTCCCCTTTGTGGTGCTGCAGCTGTATATCTTCTGTGTGGGGTTGGGACTGTTTTTGGCCCAGGCCAATGTGTTCTTCCGGGATATTCAGTACATTTACAATGCTGTGACCACAGCATGGATGTACCTGACCCCTATTTTCTATCCTATGGATCTGCTGCCTGATACGCTGCAATGGATTGTGAAGCGGTTCAACCCCATGTATTTCTATGTGGGCCAGTTCCGGGATCTGATCTATTATGGGCGGCTGCCCGGCTGGGGCATCCTCACTGCCGGCTGTGTCACAGCTGTGGCAATGCTGGGAATTGGTGTGCTGTGCTTCAACCGATCCAAGGATAAGTTCATTCTGTATATTTGATTGGAGAATACTATGGATGATAAAAAAGTCATGATCGACGTGGATCATGTGACCATCCGGTTCAATCTTTCTAACCAAAAGGTGGACAACCTGAAGGAATATGTGGTCAAGTTGATGAAGCGGGAACTGATGTTCCAGGAGTTTCTGGCTGTGAAGGACGTGAGCTTTCAGGTTAAAGCAGGTGAGGCTTGGGGTCTGATCGGCACCAACGGCTCCGGTAAATCCACCATGCTCAAGGCCATCAGCGGCATTTTGAAGCCCTACAAGGGTTCTATCAAGGTCAATGGTTCCGTGGCACCTCTGATTGAGTTGGGTGCGGGCTTTGACCCGGAGCTTACCGCCCGGGAGAATATTTTCCTCAACGGCTGTGTGCTGGGTCACTCGGAAAAGTTCATGAAGGAGCATTTTGACGAAATCGTGGATTTTGCGGAGCTGCATCAGTTTCTGGACAGCCCCATCAAAAACTATTCCTCCGGTATGAAAGCCCGTTTGGGCTTCTCGGTGGCTACTATGGTCAAGCCGGAAATCCTGATTGTGGATGAAATTCTTGCTGTTGGCGACTATAAGTTCCGAAAAAAGTGCGAAAAGCGTATGTCCGAAATGCTTAGCGGCGGCACCACCTTGTTGTATGTATCCCATTCCATCGATGAGGTCAAGCGGCTGTGCGATCATGCGCTGTGGATCGACAAGGGTGTAGCCCGGATGCAGGGAGATGCCAAGACGGTCTGCGATGCTTACATGGCAGAAATGAAGAAATAAGAAAAACCGGAGCTTTTGCTCCGGTTTTTGGTTGTTGCTGCCATTTCAAGTCCATCCAACACGCCGAAAGGGGCTCGTTTGCATTTTCGCCTACGGCGAAAATTAAGGTGTTGCCGCCGTCCAGCCGGCGGCAAGCAATAGTCCACCGGACTATTGCATTTCATTTTTCGAGTCCTTTTTCAATATAATATGAAAAAGGGTTATCCCAAATGGGATAACCCTTTTAATGGTACGCCGAAAGGGACTCGAACCCCCGACCTACTGATTCGTAGTCAGTCACTCTATCCAACTGAGCTATCGGCGCATTTGCTCGTCACCTGACGTGCCTGAGAATTATAGCACACTCAATTGGAAAATGCAAGTGTTTTTTTATAATTTTTTAAAATTATTTCTTACGATTGCGCTTTTTGCTGCGCTTGTTACGGCGATGGTGATGTCTGTATCCTAACAAAAGCACAAAAATGGCTGCGATCAATACTGATAGCATGATTATAGCAAGGGTGGGATCCTTTTTGTTATGGCCTTTGCCAGAAGGGGTGGGATCCTTTTGCGTGGAATTATGTTGTTCCTGTTCCAGTCGTTCTTGCTCCAAGCGTTCCTGCTCCAGTCGTTCCTGCTCCAGTCGTTCTTGCTCCAAGCGTTCCTGCTCCAGGCGTTCTTGCTCCAGGCGTTCTTGCTCCAGCCGTTCTTGCTCTAGCCGCTCTTGCTCCAGCCGCTCCTGCTCAGCATAGGTTGTTACGTTTTCCAGAAAATCATTCTTTTTCAGGTCATCTCCCACGGTGCTGCGGTACAGACCAAATTTGCAAGGATTGTAGGTCGCGATTTGGGTAGCTTTGGTGATTTTTGTACCTTTACCGTTAATCCAGCCGGTAAACCAGGTATATTGCTGCGACTTATGGCAGGGGTATCCTAATTTCTGGCTGACTTCAAAGGCAGTCATGCCGTTGAAAGCATCCAGAGGCTGGTCGTAGTCCAACTCAATGGGATTTTCCTCATACAAATGCAGATAAGTTTTCGGTACATCCCATATTCCATACTTTGCCGCTAATTCCGGGTACTGCTCAGGGTCTTTGCTTATGTCCAATGCTTGGATCAGGCAGTCGGTGTAGACCATGTGCATGCCGTGACCGTATTCGCCCTTGATGTCATGACCCACAGCCACCAGAGGTTTGAACCGGCGAAGCTGTTCCACCACGAAGCCCAGCAATTCTTCCTTGCTGGCACCCTGAGAGGCAAATTCCCGATAGGTGCCGTCCATATCGTCGATTCTGAAATCGTGGAAGCTGCCGAACACCGGATAAGTCTTCACGCCTACTGCCCACAGCCCGTTGAGCATCTCATGGGTACGGGAGTTGGTGAGGTTTCTGTGATCTGTCAGATACACCACCTGCACCCGGGCGTCCTTTGCTCCGGCATACAGCGGAAGGAGTCCTGCAAAAAATAGCTGGTCATCATCGCCATGGGTGGAAAACAGCACGATATCCGCACCGCTATCCAGCGGCTTGTCCCACACCTGCACAGTTTCCGGTGCATCGCCGGGGGAGAAAACGCGAATCTCGCTGAGGCGAACCTTGCCGTTTTCAAACTTTATGGTTAGGGAAGTGGTGGCTTCAGGTAACTGCACATACTCATGCAGGAAGCCGAATTCGCCGGAGGTGACGGTCTTGCCGGTGACGTTGTCCACAATGGTATATGCGCCGTATTCCAAATCGAACATCAAATACAGTGCGCCGATGCCGGTTTCATTTTCCAATGTCAGGGTCACATTCCCGTTGGAACGGCGGTAGGTTTCGATTTTGCCATCGGTGAGAAAAGCGAAGCTGTCGTAACCGGTACCGGTGAAGGAGGTCTGTTTGGAAATATCTTCAGCGGTTTGCTCCTGAGCAGTTGCGCACGGCGCCAGACAAATCAGCGCACAAAGGCACAATAATGCCGCAATTAAGCGTAACTTCATAAAAACACCTCAAATTTTGGGATAATTTCATTATAGCAGAGTATCCGAACATTGTCAAAGCTCCATTTCTTGACACATTCAGAGGGATATTGTAAAATACAAAAAGGAGGGGAGTCCATGAACGTATACAAGAAATTGCCGGGGGCTCTGCTTCCCTGGTATGAAACGCATAAGCGTGATTTACCCTGGCGACAGACCCGGGATCCTTACGCAATATGGATTTCGGAGATCATGCTCCAACAGACCAGAGTGGAAGCGGTGAAAGGGTATTATGCCCGATTCTTAACGGCGCTTCCCACTGTGGAAGCACTGGCAAATGCGGACGATGACCGCCTGCACAAGCTCTGGGAGGGGCTGGGTTATTACAGCCGGGTACGGAATTTGCAGAAAGCCGCTCAGGTGATTATGGAAAAGCATCAGGGGGAATTTCCGCAGGATTATGCGGATGTTTTGGCTCTGCCGGGGATTGGTGCGTACACTGCAGGAGCGGTGTGTTCCATCGCTTTTGATCAGCGTGTTGCGGCGGTGGACGGTAATGTTTTGCGAGTGATCTCCCGACTGACTGAGAATCCCACTTTCGTTGACGATCCTGCTTATAGGAAGCAGGTGAAGGCTGCGTTGGAAGGGGTGTATCCGGTTGAGGCCGGTGCATTTACGCAAGCTTTGATGGAACTTGGGGCAACCGTTTGCGGGCCTAACCGCCTGCCACAGTGCCAGATATGCCCCTGCCGGGAGTTTTGCGGCGCTGCCAATCATAGTACCCAAGGGCAATTCCCGGTAAAAGCGCCAAAAAAGGAAAGACGCATAGAAAAGCGGACAGTATTTATTCTGTCTTGCGAAGGGCGTTATGCAGTGGAAAAACGCCCCGAATCCGGCTTGCTGGCACGTCTGTGGCAATTTCCGAATGTGTCCGGTTGGCTGGATACGGAGGAAGCTCTGGAGCGGGTGCGAACCATGGGGATGGAACCTAAGGAACTATACCGGCAAGTTGAGCGCAAGCATATCTTCACGCACATCCAATGGGATATGCGGGGGATTTATTTAGAGGTGACACGGCAGGAACCTGGCTTTACATGGTTCACCGGCGAGGAAATGGAAAAAAAGGCGGCACTGCCTACGGCATTTCGCCTGTTTTGGGAGGAAATAGAGAATGTTTGATTTTCATATGCACTCGATTGTGTCCTTTGATGGTCACGATACGGCGGAAAAAATGGTGCAGGCAGCGGTGGATGCCGGCTTGAAGGAGATCTGCTTCACCGATCACATCGATTATTTTGCCAACGTAGAGAAGCAGGAGTGGGTCTTTGACACCGCTGTTTACAATGCGGCTTATGACAATTTGGCGCACCCGGAACTGAAGATCCGCAGGGGACTGGAATTTGGCATCAAGCCCTATAATGCGCCCCAGCTGAAAGAGGATCTGAAGCGTCGGCAGTTTGATTTTGTGCTGGGATCGGTGCATTTTGTGGACGAGCTGGACGTGTACTACCAGTCTTACTGGGAGGGAAAAACCGTCTATGAGGCAGAACGGCGGTATTTGGAGGAAATTTTGATCTGTGTTCAGGCTCATGAGGATTTTGATGTTCTGGGACATTTGACCTATATCAGCAAGACCCGAGCCCATCCTGCACCCCGGCCGGTGCCGTATCATGAACACGGTGAGATCATTGACGAAATTCTGCGATTACTTGCGCAAAAGGGCAAGGGTATGGAAATGAACACCAGCGGTGTGGATCGTTGCGGCGATTTTCTGCCATATGAGGGGATTTTCCGCCGTTTCAAGGAATTGGGCGGCGAAATTGTCACAGTAGGCTCGGATGCGCATACTGCGAACCGGGTTGGTCAGTATACACACCGTGCTTGCGAAATCCTGTCGGATATTTTTGGTTATGTCTGCACATTTGAGGAAAGAAAGCCTATTTTTCATAAATTGTAAGGATAACATCTACTGAAAAAAATCTTTAACGGAAATATAGACCACTTCAACAAAAGTCCTTTACAAAGTCTGTTTGGTATGGTATAATCTGCCTAGCAACGGTATGCCTATACCGAAAAACTTAAAGAATTGGAAGGAGAAAACATGAAAAAGCGTATTGTAACCCTGCTGCTGGCTCTGGTTATGCTCGTTTCTCTGATCAGCTGTGCGATCCCCACTTTCGCCGCTGACGGCATCACCCTGCGCCTGCACTACCATCGTGAAGATGGTGCTTACGAAGGTTGGGAAATGTGGTTCTGGGATAACAGCGGTACCACCAAGCTCGACCCCCCCTATCAGTTTGTAGAAGAGAATGGCGAGATGGTTTCCACCATTTCTGTCAAGCCCGGTACCATGGAAATCGGCTTCATTGTTCGTTTCGGTAACTGGGAAGCCAAGGATATCGCTGAGGACCAGTTCATCAACCTGGCCGGCATCCTGGGCGGCACTGTCGACGTTTACGTCGAGTCCGGTGTTAAGGGCTACGAGCTGGTGAAGGGTGCTGACGTCAAGGAAGGCGTCGTCATCGTCAACAGCAAGTACGATCCCAACAAGCAGCGCATCACCATCAAGATGTCCAGCGACATGAAGTACGAGCCCGACGTTAACACCTTCAAGGTCTACAACAAGGAAGGCTCCGTGGCTGTCGAGTCTGTCAAGCCCGTTGGCCAGTACTACTACGTCACTCTGGCTGAGGCTCTGGATCTGTCCCGTGGCTACAACATCGAGTTCGAAGGCACTGAGTACGCTGTCGGTATGCCCGACTACTACGCAAGTGAGGAGTTCGAGAAGCTGTACACCTACACCGGCGACGATCTGGGTGCTACCTACACTTCCGCCAACACCAAGCTGCGCGTTTGGGCTCCCACCGCTGTTGAGGTCAATGTGAACCTGTACACCAACGGCGACAAGGACGCTCAGCCCGACTACGTCAGCCAGGTTGCCATGACCAAGGACGTCAATGGTACTTGGGTTGCTACTCTGGACGGCGATCAGAACGGCAAGTATTATACCTACGAGGTCATCTTCGACACCGAGATCGTTGAGGCTTGCGATCCCTACGCCCGTACCACCGGCGTCAACGGCGACCGCGCCATGATCATCGACCTGGCCTCCACCAACCCCGAGGGTTGGGACAAGGATGTCAACCCCTTCAAGGGCAACATCACCGATGCTTTCATCTACGAGCTGCACGTTCGTGACATCTCCTCCGATGCTAGCTCCGGTCACTCCGAGAAGAACGTCGGCAAGTACCTGGGCGTTGTCGAGAGAGGCACCAAGGTTCCCGGCACCGACATCCCCACTGGTCTGGATCACATTGTGAACCTGGGCGTGACCCACGTCCACCTGCTGCCCGTCTACGACTTCGGTTCTGTGGACGAGTCCACTCTGGACGACCCCAACTCCTACAAGTTCAACTGGGGCTACGATCCTCAGAACTACAACGTTCCCGAGGGTTCCTACTCCTCCGATCCCTACAACGGCGAAGTCCGTGTTAAGGAGTTCAAGCAGATGGTTAAGGGCATGCACGATGCTGGCCTGGCCGTCATCATGGACGTTGTTTACAACCACGTTTACAACACCACCGGCTACTGCTTCAACAAGATCGTTCCCAGCTACTTCAGCCGTCCCGGCTCCAACGGTTCTGGCTGTGGTAACGACACCGCTTCCGAGCGTGCCATGGTCAGCAAGTACATCGTTGACTCCGTCAACTACTGGGCTGATGAGTACCACATCGACGGCTTCCGTTTCGACCTGGTTGGCCTGATCGACGTCAAGACCATCAACGAGCTGGTTAAGACTGTCAAGGAAAAGCACCCCGAGACCATCTTCTACGGCGAAGGCTGGACCATGAGCACCGTCCTGACCAAGGACGCTCAGCTGGCTACCCAGACCAACGCTAAGAACACCCCCAACTTCGCTTACTTCAGCGACAACATCCGTAACCTGGTTAAGGGCAACACCTTCGGTGGCGTTTCTGCCGGCTTCATCTCCGGTGGCGCTGCTAACACCATGGATCTGAATGCTTGCTTCCGCGGCATGCCTTCCTGGTGCCCCTCTCCCAGCCAGTCCATCAACTACATCTCCTGCCACGATAACAACACCCTGTTCGACCACATCATGATGGCCGCTAAGAACAACACCACTGAGGAGCACATCTCCATGAACAAGCTGGGCGTTGCTTTCTACATGGCTGCTCAGGGCGTTCCCTTCTTCCAGGCAGGCGAAGAGATGCTGCGCTCCAAGCCCAATGGTGACGGCACCTTCAACGAGAACAGCTACAATGCTTCCGATGCTGTCAACTCCATCAAGTGGAGCGACCTGCAGAAGGAAGAGTATCAGGCTGTTTACGAGTACTACAAGGGCCTGATCGCATTCCGTAAGGCTCACCCCGCTCTGCGTCTGGCTACCGCCAACGACGTGGATGCAACTGTTACCAATGTTAACGGCCTGCCCGAGAAGGTTGTCGGCTACAATGTGGCCGGTGGCATCAACGGCGAGACCGCTGAGAACATCCTGTGCTTCTTCAACCCCAACAACTCTGCCGCTACTGTTACTCTGCCCGAGGGCGAGTGGAACATCTGCGTCAACGGTGAGAAGGCTGGCGTTTACTCTCTGGGTAAGGCTTCCGGCACCGCTGAGGTCAGCGCTCTGAGCGCTCTGATCCTGGTTAAGGGTGATGTTGAGGCAGTTCCCGAGGGTGAGGGCGAGAAGCCCGGCACTGAGACTCCTGCTCCCGACACCGACAAGGGCGGCGAGAAGAACGAGAAGAACAACAACATGATCGGTCTGTGGATCGCTCTGGGCGCAGTTGTCGTTGTGGCTGCTGCTGTTGTGGTCGTTCTGATCATCTCCAAGAAGAAGTAATTCCCCTTCCATAACTGGGTGTGCCGCTTCGGCGGCACACCTTTTTATGTTTTACAGCGGGGAAAGTCTGTATACTATTTCCCGGAAATTTGGCCATACTATATCCTGAGGTGATTGTATGGCATCCCTTTGGCGAGAAACCTTTGAACTCCCCAAATTTCAGACTTTGGAAAAGAATATCCATACGGATGTGTTGGTGATCGGTGGCGGTATTGCCGGGATTCTGTGCGCTTACTATTTGAAGCAAGCGGGAATCGACTGCATTCTGGTAGAAGAAAAAACGCTTTGCTCCGGAACCACGCAGAACACCACCTCAAAAATTACGTCCCAGCATGGGCTGATCTACCACAAGCTGATCAAACAGTTTGGCGTAGAAGATGCCCAGCTTTACCTGCAAGCCAATCAGGATGCGCTGAGGGAATTCCGGCGGCTGTGCGGTGAAATCGACTGCGATTTTTCCACTCAGGACAATTATGTTTATTCTACGGATGACCCGGAGATTCTTCTGGAAGAAATGGATGCTTTGAAAGCGCTGGATTATCCTGCAAAATTGGTGACACATCTTCCCATTCCGGTAAAAAATGTTGGTGCAGTGTGTTTTCCCCAGCAGGGACAGTTTCATGTGTTGAAATTTCTGTCCCAGGTCGTCCAAGACCTGCCCATTTACGAACATAGCCCCGTCCGGGAGCTGGCCCCCAACATTGCCGTCTGCGACAAAGCAACCATTTTTGCAAACAAAATCATCGTAGCCACCCATTTTCCCATGCTGAACAAGCACGGAAGCTACTTTTTGAAGCTGTATCAGCACCGGTCTTACTGTCTGGCGCTGGAAAATGTGATGCCTATTGAGGGGATGTTCGTGGACGAAAACAGCAAGGGGCTGTCCTTCCGAAGCCACGGGAATCTTCTGATTTTGGGTGGAGGCGGTCACCGCACCGGCAAAAAAGGCGGTGGCTGGGCGGAATTGGAGGCATTGGCGCAGAAGCATTACCCCGGCGCACGGATCCGTTACCGCTGGGCAGCGCAAGACTGCATGAGTCTGGACGGCGTGCCCTATATTGGCCGGTACAGCCGAAGCGTCAAGGATTTGTATGTTGCCACCGGCTTCAACAAATGGGGCATGACCGGCTCCATGTTAGCCGCCCGGTTGCTCACCGACCTGATCATGGACAAAACGAATCCGTACGAGGCGGTCTTTTCTCCCTCACGGAGTATTTTGCGGCCGCAACTGGGAATCAATGCTTTTGAAGCGGTGACCAACCTGCTGACCCCAACCACAAAACGCTGCCCCCACTTGGGCTGTGCATTGAAATGGAATCCTCAGGAGCACACTTGGGACTGCCCCTGCCACGGCTCCCGATTCCAGGAAAATGGCAAGCGCATCGATGGCCCGTCTACCGGTGATCTGAAAAAATAAAGATTTCCTCTTGTATTTTTCGACAAATGGGTTTATAATGTGCCAAGAAACCTATAGGAGGTCAAGAAAATGGCTGCAAAGATTGAAAAGCAAACTATCATCGGCGACGTGCTGGACATCGCACCTCAGGCTGCGCCTCTGTTCTTCGCCATCGGTATGCATTGTCTGGGCTGCCCCTCTTCCCGGGGCGAGACCGTTGAGGAAGCCTGCATGGTTCACGGCATCGACTGTGATTCCTTTCTGGCTCAGCTCAACCACTTCCTGGAGGCCTACGAGGCCGATCAGGCCAACAAGGCTGAATAATACCGGCACTGCCGTCCCGCTTTCGCCGGGACGGCAGTTTTTTATGATTTTTGGAGGTACTTATGAAAATCCCTCTTTCTGACCGACTTTTGGCTTGCTGTGACTTTGTCCGACCCGGTGACCGGGTGGCGGACATCGGCTGTGACCACGGTTACTTAGGCATCCATCTGCTGAAAAACGGCATTGCAAAATCCATCATCGCCGCTGATGTGAACGAAGGCCCTCTGCAAAGCGCCATGCGCAACGCCGTCAAATTCGGTGTGCGGAACAAAATGACCTTTCACCTGTCTGACGGCGTACAAAGCATCCCCCGGGATTTTGACGTGATGGTCTGCGCCGGCATGGGTGCGGATACGATGATCTCTATCCTTTCCGCCGCTCCTTGGCTTCAGGATGGCCGGCGGCTGATTCTGCAGTGCCAAAGTAAGCGCCCGGAACTGCGCCAATGGCTCAGCGACACCGGCTATCGCATCAACCGGGAAACTCTCGCCAAGGACGGAAAATTCGTGTATACCATCATGGAAGTGGTGTATGATCCCGGTCATCCCCTGACCCCGGCGGAAACTTACATCACAGCCCAGCTTTTGGAGGATGCCCACCCTCTGCTCCCGGAATATTACGGCCGGGTGATCCACGGTCTGGAGCTGACGGTGGCAGGAATGAGCCGTTCCGGCGACCCGGAATTGAGCCGCTACGAAGGCATTTTGGCAGAATTAAAGGAGAAGAATTATGTCAACTATCGCTGATATTTTGAAGGCCATTGAGGAATTCGCTCCCAGCTATATGAAGGAACCTTGGGACAATGTGGGCCTGAATTGCGGCCACATGGACAAAGAAGTTTGCACGGTTCTGGTTGCTCTTGACCCCTCCATTGAGGCTTGTCAGGAGGCCAAGGAAATCGGCGCTGACCTGCTTCTGACCCATCATGCCCTGATTTGGAAGGCCGGTTTTGTCACCGATCAGACCATTTGGGGCAAAGAAACCCTGTTTCTCATTGAAAATGGCATCGCCTGCATCAACGCCCACACCAATCTGGACGAGTGTCCGGGTGGTGTCAACGACGAGCTGGCTCGCCTGCTGGGACTGAAAAACATTCAGGTGATCAACCCCCGAGGCGTGGATGCCCAAGGTCGGGAGTGGGGTCTGCTCCACTGTGGCGATGTGGAGGAGCAATCTCTGGAGCAGTTTATGGACACTGTAAAGTCTGCGCTGGGTACACCGGTTCTGCGTTATGTAAACTGTGGAAAGCCGGTGCGAAAGGTCTGCGTCGGCGGCGGTGCCTGCGGCACAGAGTTCATGGATGCGGTGAATGCTGGTTGCGATACCTTCGTCACCGCCGACGTGAAGTACAATCACTTCTGGGACAGCCGTGACAACGGAATGTCCATCATCGATGCCGGCCATTTCTACACCGAGAACCCGGTGGTGCGTGTTCTGGCAGAGAAAATCGCCGCCGCATTCCCGGAAATCCGTGTTGAAATTTCCAAAAATCACGCTGATTGCATGAAATTCTATTGATTTTTTCACTACATAGTGCTAAAATAGATTGGAATTTTTGAAAACTACCCAAAGAGGAGAGAAAATATATGTCCGGACATTCCAAATGGCATAACATTCAAAAGACCAAGGGTGCGCAGGATGCTAAGCGTGCTGCCGCATTTACCAAGATCGCCAAGGAGCTGATCGTGGCCGTTAAGGAAGGCGGTGGCATCACCGATCCCGCCAACAACTCCCGTCTGGCTACCGTTATCACCAAGGCCAAGGCCGCCAATATGCCCAACGACAACATCAAGCGTTGTCTGGAGAAGGCTGCCGGTGCCGGCGGCGGCGACAACTACGAGTCCATCACCTATGAAGGCTATGGCCCCGGCGGCGTTGCCGTTATTGTAGAAACCATGACCGACAACCGCAACCGTACCGCAGGCTCCATGCGCCACCACTTCGACAAGTTCGGCGGCAATCTGGGCGCTTCCGGCTGCGTGAGCTGGAGCTTCGACAAGAAGGGCGTTCTGGTCATCGACAACTCCGAGGAGGAGCTGGACGAAGAAGAAGTCATGATGGACGCTATGGAGGCCGGTGCCGACGATTTCGAGGCCGACGGCGATGTGTTCACCATCTACACTCTGCCCGATGATTTCAACCACGTGGTTGCAAATCTGGGCAAGTACACCTTTGTGTCCGCTCAGATCGAAATGGTTCCCCAGAACTACCAGAAGCTGGAGTCCGAGGAGCAGATCAAGCTGATGGAGAAGCTCATCGACATCATGGAAGATGACGACGATGTGCAGAACATCTGGCACAACTGGGAGCAGGAATAATAAATTAACCGGAGTTGCAAAAGCAACTCCGGTTTTTCGTTTAGTTTTCCAGCAAGCGGATCAGCTTGCCCAGAACCGGCTCGAAGGCGGCACCGTACCAGTGGTTTTCCACCTTGGCGGTTTCCTCAATGCAGGCCATGGTGTAATCAGCGGCGATCTTGGCAGCGGTGAGAGCATCCTTACCACGGGTCAAGGCACCCACAAAGGCAGATGCGTAAATATCGCCGGTGCCATGGCAGCTGTTGGAAAGCTTGTCATGCTCGTAATACTGCTCTACGCCGTTTTCCACTACCACGATGCCGGTCTTGCCGGGACGGTAGCCCACGCCGGTGAGGATGATGTTCTTGCAGCCCAGAGTTTGCAGCTTGGCGATCAATTCATCAATGTAAGCCTTATCGTACTCGGTGCGGTAGTCCATACCAGTGAGGAAGCAGCTCTCGGTGATATTGGGAACAATGTAGTCTGCCTTGGCGCACAGACCCTTCATGGCCTCTACAAAATTGCTGTCGAAACCGGGGTACAGATTGCCGTTGTCCGCCATAGCGGGGTCAACCACCTTAATGCACTCGTCAGCGGCGGTGGCAGCAAAAATGTCAGCCACATAGTCGATCTGCCGGGTGCTGCCCAGATAGCCGGTGTAAATGGCGCTGAAACGGATGCCTTCTTTCAACCAGTGATCCTTGATGGCAGGCATATCCTCGGTCAAATCCCGGAAGGTGTAGCCGCTGAAGCCGGCGGTGTGGGTGGACAGCACAGCGGAGGGGAGAACGCAGGTTTCCAAACCGCAGGCGCTGAGAATGGGCAGTGCAACGGTCAGGGAACACTGACCGACGCAGGAAATATCCTGAATGGTTAAAATCTTTTTATATGCCATGATAATCATCCTTTCTGTTTCTTGCCATAGTATAGCAGAAACTGAGTATAATAAAATTGCCAAAACGAAACAAAAATATATAACCAGATGCGATTTCCGTTTCTTCCTGAACTTTGCTGTACTATTCTTAAAGCTGGCGCACAGAATAGAAACAGCGACTTCAAAGGGGTGATGGAATGCGGCGATGGCAGATTGTGATTTTACTTGCGGTGGTGCTCAGCGGCTGTCAGATGCAGAAGGGGAGCGGTGTGAGTGTGGGCAGACCGGTGATCCAGAAAATTGTGGTCACCAATGAGCAGGGGGTAAAAATCTTTACAAATGAAGGGAAAATGCAGCAAATTCTTCATAAAATCCGCCGTTTGGGGCAAAAGTTTACACCGGAGGTGGATCCGGAAATCCAACCGGGGGAGCCGATTTTTATTGAAATGTATCGATCCGACGGCACCGAGGAGCGATACACGGTTAAAGGAGATTGTTTCATCCGGAAGGGGAATCAGCCTTGGCAACAGACCGAAAGCCGGCTGTTGATGAGATTGATCGGAGCACTGGAGGCACTTCCCCCGGACAGCTGAAAGATTTACTTGCAAAAAACAGCATCTGTGGCTACAATAGAAGCATCAAAACAGAAAGTGTGATGCATATGGTTTTTTTGTGGATCGGATTGGGACTGTTGGTGCTGCTATTGGGCGGCGTGCTTTTCAGCGCTTATTATAGCTATCGTGTGGCGTTTTATAACAAAAAGCCGGCTTTTTATGACCCGGAAAATCTGGATATTCCCTCCGGCCCAGTGTATGATCCCTATCGGGAGCAGATGATTGCGTGGATGAAGGAGACTACCGCCATTCCTCACGAAAGTGTCAGCATCACTTCCTATGATGGCTTGAAGCTCTGGGGTGATTTCTTTGAGTATGCTCCCGGCGCACCCATTGAGCTGATGTTCCATGGCTACCGGGGATCTTCCCGGCGGGATCTGTGCGGTGGTGTGCAGCGGTGCTTTGCGGTGGGGCGCAGTGCCTTGATCGTGGATCAGCGCTCCTGCGGTCGCAGCGAGGGCAATCAGATTACCTTCGGCGTGAAGGAACGGAAGGACTGCCTGCGCTGGATCGATTTTATTCTGGAAAACTACGGCCGGGATCGTAAGATTATTCTCACCGGCGTGTCCATGGGTGCAGCCACGGTGCTGATGGCTACGGCGGAGAATTTGCCTTCCAATGTGGTGGGCGTGATAGCGGACTGCCCCTATTCTTCTCAGCGGGAAATTATGAAGCTGGTTATCGGCCGCATGGGTCTGCCACCCAAACTGGCGTATCCCATTACCCGATTGGGTGCGTTTATGTTTGGACGGTTCCGTTTGGAGGAGCTTTCCCCGGAGCAGGCTATGAAAACCTGCAAGGTCCCGGTGTTTTTCGCCCATGGCGATGCGGACGATTTTGTGCCTGCGGAAATGAGTAAGATAAATTATGAAGCCTGCGCTGCCCGGAAGCACCTGCTGCTGGTTCCCGGTGCGGGGCATTGTCTGGGCTATGTGAAGGAACCTCAGCGATATTTGGAAGAATTGAACGCCTTCTTCGCCCCGGAACTGAATACATAAAAAAGTCGGCACGAGAGTGCCGACTTTTTAGCGCTTCTTAGGTTTATAATTGACTTCGTTGACGGAGTAGACGGTAACGAAGGCGGTGGGATCGGTCTTCTTCAGGTATTCCATCAGCTTGCGGTACTCCTGATTGTCCACAATGGCGATGACTTCCCGGCGAGGCTCGTTATCGTATGCGCCGATGATCTCGTTGAGGGTGGCACCGCTGTGCAGATCGTGCAGGATAAACTGGGTGATCTCCTCCAGCTTCGGGGAGATGATGCAGACTTTTCGCTTGATATTCAGGCTGAAAATGAAATTATCAATGAGCAGTCCGCCAAAATAGGTGCCCAGAATACTCAAAACCACGGTGGTTTTATCATACACCAGCGCCGAGGACAGAGCCACCAGCATGCCCGCCAGGGACATGGCCTTGCCCAGCTCTATGCGCAGGTACTTGTTCATCAGCTTCGCTACGATGTCCAGACCGCCGGAGGAGGCGTTACAGGAAAACAGCATGGCAAGGCCGATGGCGGACACCAAAATATAGCAGATCACGTCCAACAGGGGATCGTTGGTCAGGCTCTGGAAATTGGGGAAGAGCATTTCATACACCCACATGACCACCGGAACCAGTAGGGAAGCGTAGACGGTTTTGGCACCGAATTCCTTGCCGATGAGCAAAAATCCCAGAATCAGCAGCACTGCGTTCAGGCAAAATGTGATCGCCGACACCGGCAGAGGGATGAAATTGCTCAGAACCATGGCAAGTGCCGAGGCGCTGCCTACGGTCACATGACTGGGGAGCATGAAAAAGTATACCGCCGCCACGGTAATGATGGTGCCGATGGTGATAATGGCGTAATCCTTGATGGTTTTCTTGACCATAGGTAAAACCTCATTCTTTTTGATGCCCTTATTTTATCCTGAAACCGGAAAAAATGCAATGCCAAATCGGGAAAATATTTTGCAATATGCCTTGAAATTTGTGAGAAATGATGATAAAATATATGTGAATTGTGTAAATAATATGCAAAATATAAAAAAGGAGGGTGTGACTCCGGCTTTTTGGAGTTATACATAACGGGTATGAAAAAGAGGATTCTTAGTTTTGTACTGTGTCTGGTAATGCTGTTTGGCTATGTAGCGATTATGCCTGCCCAGCAAATTCAGGTGCGCGCAGCGACTACAAATCAGAATAATATCGTCGCCCGGGCGAATTATCTGTACAATTCCACTTGGGTTTGCCAAAAGACAGTCAGCGGTTGGCGGGGGAATTATACCTTCACCAAGGGCAATACCTATCACTTGCCTTATGGCCAGCCGGTTTCTGCCGGTGCGTACATAGGCTTCGGTGTATCTGTGGATGCGTTCCTGGAGGCTGCGGCCAATGCCAGCAGCGTGTTCTATACCAGCAAGTCCAACTATGCCGGCAAGTATTCTACCTATTATGCAACGGATTGCTCTGCTTATGTTTCCTGGTCTTGGGGTACCTCCCGGAATACTACTGCGACGATCCCCAATATCTCCACCTACATCGGCTCGGTTACCACCAGTAATGTTACCAATAAGCTGCAGCTGGGCGATTGCCTGAACTCCACCTCTGCAGGTCACGTGGTGCTGGTCACTGGCTTGACCTATAACGCAAGCGGCGCTGTCACCGGCATTGAGATCACCGAGCAGACCCCTCCTCAGCTCAAGCGCACCAACCATACGGTATCCTCTCTGGTGAGCAAGTACGGCGCAAGCTATAAGATCTACCGCTACACCGGCACTGTGCCTGCGGCACCTGACGGTTCCGGTTCCGGTTCCTCTACCACATCTTTCGGCGTGAAGGTTTCTGCAGGCTTGAAAAACTGGGTCTTTAACGCAGCCTACTATAAAGAAAATAACTCCGATTTGGCCCCTCTGAACGATGAGCAGCTGTACGATCATTTCCTGAACAACGGTATCTCCGAGGGACGTCAGGGCAGTGCGCTGTTCAATATCAAGTACTACCTGGCAAAAAATTCGGATCTGAAGGAAGCCTTCGGTACCGATTATGAGCAGGGATTTGCGCATTTTGTAGAATTCGGTCAGCGAGAGGATCGGGTATACTCTGCAGAACTCACGGCGGTGAGGGATGTCATCTTTGACGTGGAATTCTATTGGGAGAAGTATCCTGATGTTGCCGAGAGTATGAAAGGCGATGTATACAGAACCTTCATGCACTTCATGAAAATCGGTCTGAGCGAGGGTTATTCAGCCAGCCCTGCCTTTTCCATTAAATACTACGCCAATGAGAATGAAGGCCTGAAAACCTTGTACAGCAAGGACTACTACGGCGCCATGCATCACTTTATAAAGTACGGTCAAAATGAGCAGCGGGGCGTATCGCCTATGCTGGAAACCGCATACTACATGGAAAAGTATCCGGAAGCAGGCACCACAACTCTGTCTGCCATGAAGCATTATCTGTCCACCGGTATGGAGCAGGGACTGGACAGCACGCCCAATTTCCATGCGGAATTCTACTATTTCAGCCATAGCAGCAGTCTGGCAGGCTACACCGAAGAAAACTGCTATAAGCACTATCTGCTCAGTGGCTATGACGATGGTCTCCGGGGGGCACCTCACGCATTCTACCCGGAAAATTACGCCAATCTGGGCGCAGGCTTTACTGCCCGGCTGACCAATAAGAAGGCAGACCTGAACTGGTCCATCTCCGGCACTAGCGTCATCATCTACACTCCCTCGGACAGCGATGCCCAGAAGTGGCACTTTGAGCGTCAGAGCGATGGTAGCTACAAGATCACCAATGTGAAGTACGGCACTGTTCTGACCGCCTCTGATAACGGCAGCGCCGATGGCCTGATCAGCATCGAAGCGGATACCGGCGGCGCCCACCAGCGGTGGTTCCTGTACGAAGTGGGAGGCTATTATTCCTTCCGCACCGCCTGCAATAAGTGGGTGGGCATTGGCCTGACCAGCGGCAAAGTGGATCCGCAGACCACCATCGAGATGGCCAACCACCGGGATAACGACGCCCATAAGTACACCCTCACCATTTTGTCCACCGACACGGTGGAGTGTGAGGGACACAGCTACATGAGCAGTGTTTTGGAGGCACCAACCTGCACGGACGGCGGCATTACCCAATATACCTGCCTGGCCTGCGGTTACAGCTATACTACGCCCATGGATCCGATGGGGCACAGCTATGTTGCGACTGTGACAGCTCCCACCTGCACGGAGGATGGCTACACGACTTACATCTGTGAGAGTTGCGGCAATGCCTATACCAGCGATTATCAGGCGGCTTCCGGCCACAACTACCGGTCGGCGGTCACCGCTCCTACTTGTACGCAGGCGGGTTACACGACCTATACTTGCGTAGATTGCTATGATGCTTACGCCGTATCCGGCGAGCCTGCCACTGGACATAATCTGGTCAACGGTGTTTGCACCGGTTGCGGATTGGTAGATCAGGTGCCTAAGATCACACCCAAGTATCCCACTACTTCGCTGGAAGATCAGATCCACATGGAGATATACTTCCTTGCAGAAGGTTTGTCCGATGTGGATTATGCGGATATGGGTCTCCTGACCTGGGCAAGTGAACCGGCGGTGGCTAACTACGAAACTGCCGAAAAGGTGATCCCCGGCGCGCAGGATGACGGAGGCTATCTGTTTGTTCAGACCGACAGCATACCTGCCAAGGAGCTGGGCGACACGATTTATTTCATGATTTATGCTCGTTTGGCGGACGGCAGCTATGTTTACAGCGCTCTGTTGACTACCAGTCCCAAGCAGTACGCCATGAACCGGATCCGCACCTCTTCTGATCCCAATCAGGTAGCGCTGTGCGTATCCATGCTCAATTACGGTGCCGAGGCACAAAAGTACTTCAACTACAAGACCGATCAGCTTATGAACGCAGAGCTGACGCAGGAGCAGCGGGCGATGGTTGCGGATTATTCTCCCGACATGGTGGATGCGGTGGATCAGCCGGATGCCAGCAAGGCAGGTATCTATACCAACACCGGCGGTTTCAGCAAAAAGTACCCGGCGGTGACGTTGGGCGGTGCGTTCGGCATCAATTACTACTTTACCCCCAGCAATGACCCGGATACCGTTCCTAAGATCTACTACTGGGATGAGGAAACCTACAACAGTGTCGATGTGTTGCTGCCCAGCAACGCCACCGGTTGCATCAACCTGACCGGTGATACGGTGTTTACCGGCTGTGTGGAGGGAATAGCAGCAAAGGATCTGGCAGATACCATCTATGTGGCTGCAGGGTACAAAAGTGGCGGAAATAACTACTGTACCGGCGTGTTGGCGTATAGCATCGGCGCATTCTGTTCCGCCAGAGCCGGTTCTGAAGGCGCAAATGATCAGTCCCTTGCCGCTGCGATCGCAGTTTACGGTTATTACGCAAAGATTTTCTTCTCCGGTGTGGCGGGATAAACATTTTCATAACAAAAGGGAGGGGATTACCCCTCCCTTTTGTTATCTGAAAATCTGATCCCGCTCATAGTCAACGATTCTTAACAGTGTTACAACGCACTGTTACACGGCTGGTTCCACCAGAGGTGCAGGTGTATAAAGAAAGATCAAACCCGCCGGCAATCATTTCTTTCGTTGCTTCCTTTGGTGAATAACTTCATAATAATAAGTTGCTCCGTTCACAGGTGTATGTATTGGCCACAAGATAAGCGCCCTGGGACCGAGGATTTCTGAAATATCTTTTCAGTGTTTTGTGGTGGCGCTGCCTCTGATAAGCCACCACACGATTGATTTCCACATTTAGTTTCGTTCTGTTTTCAGCGGTGGGAACAGCAAGACAAGCCAGCAGTATCTCACAATTGCATGCAAGCCATTCTCCGATTGTGTCCATCCTTCTATGAATGTATAATACGCCCATTTTCTTTTCAGTGTAACATTCATGGTATGACAAACTTCTTACAAAATAAGATCTTTCTTTTTTATACGTTATTCATTCATAATAACATACAATCATTGTGTTCGTAATGATTTCAGAGTAAATGTATAGCCCCATAAACTTTCTCTGACCAATCCCAGACATCCTTACAATCGTTTTCAACATAAATCACCCGATCGGACAGCTCCTCTGGAACGGTGGGTTCAATTATTGCCCGCAATTCCTCCGGGACTACCATGGCATACAGCCAATCCTTGAGAATGATTTCATCTTTGATTTTCATAGGCAATACGCCGTCGAAGGTACAGCCGGGGTGCTTAGTAAGATCGTCATAGCGGAAATAAAAACGGACACCGGGGGTAAAATGAATGCTCAAATCGGATTCATCCGGAAACCGTTCCAGCTTGCGCTCCATCACCAGCCGGTCGCCGGCCTGACAGTTACCCCAGGAGAGCATGATGTATTCAAAATAATCCGCAGGGTCATTGGCGGCGTTCCGGGCTTCTGCCATCAGCTCTTCTACGGGGACATTACGGGCTTTAATAGCCGACAGCAGGCTGCCGCAATCTAAAATCTTTTGGGCGTTCTCAGGGGATGTAGTGTGGCAGACGAAATCCGTCACACAGCCTTTCCGGTAAGGGCAGGCGGGACATTCTGTGATCAGCGCCGGTCGAGGCGTATGGCGATAGCATTCCCGATTATGCAGGGCGTGGTTGACTGCCTCTAAAACATCTGCGTTCTCGCATTCGATTTTACATTCCCGTCCATGGGATGCTTCATATTCCACAAACTCAATGATATTCCGTTTCTCCCAGTCGGAGATTTCAGGATATTGGGACAACTTTTTGTAAAAAACGCCGTCCCATACCGCAGTAAACTCAAAATTATCAATCTTAATCAGCATACAATCACTTCCTTACATACCGCACTTCCAATGCACCGTCGAATTCGCTGACCGGCTCGGTGCTGTCCCAATGAAAGCCGTATCAGCCGCAAGAGCCATATCTTCCAATATCGCATTTCGGACAGTCATCGCTGCACATTCCTTGTCTTTGTAAAGTCATTATACACCAGCCGGAATTACAATGCAATGCATCTCACAAATCAAACCTGTCTTTGATCATTTTCGCAACCACATCTGGTTCGATATTGGAATTATCGATTCTCATGAAGTTTTTGATCGGGACTTCGCCATCCTCGCTGACAAACCGATGGTTTTTCGTATGCTGAATTAACCGTTCGTTGGAAGATGCAATATCTCTTTTGGATGCCTTGTTTTTCAGCCTGTTTTCGGTGATATTTCGTTTCATTCTCACATCCAGCGGAGCCGTTAATTCCACGCAATACAGCTCAGAACCCGCATCCTCAAAGATGCCCAGTATCTTCGTCATGATTTCCCAATCTTGTGGACTGTCATATGCCCACATACAGGTATAGATCATGCCGTAATGATCGGTTTTTACAAATTCCTCGAAGATCAAATACCGCAACTTTAAGATCACATCCACATTGAAATCATTAAAGACTTCCAAAACGGGTTCAATCGTCATATGATTGTGGAATAATCGCAAACCGGTTATTTTCATCAATTCCTGACCGACGGTCATTTTTCCTACAGCGCCATCGCCAACAATCAATACCAATTTCATAAGTATGCCTCCTATTTGTTATTATGTTTTCTTCCTGGATACTGCCAGCAGATGCCCGGACAGACCGATAATTTCCTCATGGGTATCCAACATCCGGACAGTTTTCATCAGCACGGCCTTCGTTTCCTCGTTTGCAAGCAGTTCATCCAGGTTTGGAGCCAGCCATGCACCACCCATGACACCGTGGACGGTAGCTGTATCAAATCCTCCGCACGACAGTTCTTCTTTCAATGCTTTCGCTGTGTGCAGATGGGAAGAACCCAGTCCGCTGGCGATTTTCTTGTTCGGGTTGATATAGCAGCCATCTTCCAATGCTCGTTCCATGATGGAAAGCACGGCGGGATCGTCCAGCTCTCTTCCGCTTATCCTGCTCTCGTCGCGATAGCAGGCCAGCCGGGGAACAAGGACACTGTAAGGGGTCAGGGCGGCAGAAAACAGGATTCCATCATCTTTCAGCAGTCTATGGCTTTCCTTTATGGCGAGAATCCGTTCCTCGTATTCCGTAATGGAATACAGTGGTCCCATCAACAGAACCGCATCTGCGCTTTTGTCCGGACGGGGGACGCTGCGTGCATCACAGACAAATGCAGACGCCAGCTCGACACCGGGATATTCTGCCGCCAGTTCGGCACTCATGGCAATATTGGTTTCGGAAAGGTCAAATAGGTGTACCTCATAGCCCAGAGATGCCAGCCACCAGGCATATTCTCCGTAAGCGCCACCAATATCGTAAATGACAGCCGGAGGTTTCGGTAGCTTCTCCAGCAGGATCTCCTTGGTGCGTTCAAATTCAATGAGACCGATTCCGGTTCTCAAGCGATTTCTTTCAATGCCGGCATTGTATCCTGCCAGCACAGCTTTGTCGATCGTTTTCATAAGTATCTCCTTCAAATTTTTGTAATGTGGTTTCTTGGTCAAGTTCCCTTTCTTGGTAGTGAGAGGACTGTTCCGGCATGATCAACGCCTCCTTTCTAGAAAAATAAAACGGCGCAAATCGAAGATTTCTCCGACTTGCACCGTCATAAACCAAATAAATATTCCAAAATTATTTTGAAATTTGGGTACGACAATACAAGCCCGGCAAAGTCTGAGTGACTTCAACGCGCTGCTGAGCAGAGATCATATTGTGCATAGAATTATGTACTGCCATTGCCGTAGCTCCTTTCAGATTTTTTCAGATTTTAGCATAGTATAGTTGTCTTGTCAAGGAATAACTGTTCAACAAATTGGAATTGGTTAAATACTTTTTACTGGATGCAGTTCAATATATCCTCGTGTGCCGATAGGCTCTAATTGAATACGGGGATTGCTATCATCCCAAGCATATCCAATGCTTTGAGGGTTGTATTTCTTGATTGCATCCCATACCTGCTGAATTGCCTCACCAAAGTATTCCTCTTCAAAAGGTTCGCCCTGGAACATGATGTATTTGCATTTAGGTAGTTCGATGACCTCAAATCCGTCGGGGATTTCACCCGAATAGTCCGTGGCTACCTCTACACCCTGCACATATTCAGATGTTCCTGCTTTGATGTAGTTTTTAGGAAGCCATAAGCATACAGGTTCACCACTAATTGCTTTCATACTGCAAAGCAATCCCCATACATCACAACCAACTTCTTC
>JAZONA010000024.1:0-2190 GCA_045654265.1 Faecousia sp. | reverse complement strand
TGATTACCGCCGCCTGTGGATCACCCGTATCAGCGCTGCTGTCGCTCCCTACGGCATGAACTACTCCACCTTCATGAACGGCATCAAGAAGGCTGGCATCGAGCTGAACCGCAAGAGCCTGTCCGAGATGGCCATTCAGGATGCTGCCGCTTTCGCCGCTCTGGTTGAGAAGGCTAAGGCTGCCCTGAACTAATTTGCATCATAAAAGACCCTGTGTCAAGCAGGGTCTTTTTGTTTTTATTTGGATACATTTCCGCTGTTGAGCCCTTCCTGGGTGTCCTCCAGGGGAAGCCACTGCAGTACCTTTTGGATTTGATTGTTCCAGAAGTCCCAGTTGTGATCGCCGGGTTCTTCTTCGTAGGTCAGATCGACTCCGTTTTCCACAAACAGATCTTTCCAAATGCGGTTGGCTTCCAGAAGCCGATCCTGCAGACCGCAGGCCATATATATTTTTGGCAGCGGAATTTGACGTTGCTTCAGTTCGGTCAGGGCAACACGGGGATTTTTGTTTGTTTTGCTTGCCGTGGGGAGGTCACCAAAAACACGGTCTTCGTCCATCAGACAGCGATCCGGAGCATCGAAGGGCATTTCAAAAATATGCACTGCGCTGGACAGACCGGCAATGTAACCGAATGTTTCGGCGTAAACAAGACCGTTGCGGATTGCACCGAAACCGCCCATGGAAAGTCCGGCGATAAAGGTATCTTCCCGTTTGTGGGACAAGGGGAACATGTTTCGTGTGATCTGCACCAGCTCACGACCGATAAATTCGCCGTAATCGTTGTTTGGGGTGGGCTGATCGATGTAAAAAGAGTTATCCCCGGAGGGCATCACCACCGCCAGATTTTTTGCCTCTGCCCATTGGAGGATCCGGGTGTTGGTGACCCAGTCGGTATAATTGCCCAGCAGACCGTGGAGCAGATACAAGGTCTTAAATGGCGCAGGCGCTTTGTTTTCGTCAACTCCATGGAAGATTTTGTCCACAGGGAGAATGACCTGGATGGGGACAGTACGCTTGAGGGTAGATGAAACGAAATTTACCTGAATGAGCGCCATAAAATCAAGTCCTTTCTTGACATTTTCTTAATCAAAGTATACCATTGGATATACGAAAAGCGCAAGCTGTTTTTTAGGAGGTGCGGCCTGTGGAACTGAGATACATTGCCCAGCGGGAAGGACGGCTTTCCTCATTTTTGCGAGGGGAGCTGAAAATGTCCACCGGGCTGATGAACAAGCTTAAATGGGGCGATGCCATAACGGTCAACGGGGAACCGGAACATACGGATTTTGCCGTTTCGCCCGGGGATGTGATTGTGGTTCGGCTGGACGAGCCTACTCCGGAATATCCGGCAGAAGATGCACCTCTGACAATCCTTTATGAGGATGAACATGTCCTCCTTGTGGACAAGCCTTCCGGTATGCTGATCCATCCATCCCGTTCTCAGTTTAGCGGTACTTTGGCCAATCGGGTGCTGGGGTACTACCGCCGAACCGGGCAGGATTCCGCCTTTCACCCGGTGACCCGACTGGATCGGGATACCTATGGGGTGGTGCTTCTGGCGAAAAATTCTCACATCCATACGCTGATGCAGGAAACGAAAATGGAAAAAGTGTATCATGCGCTTGTGTACGGTCAGCCGGAAGGGGAAGCGGGCACGATTGATGCGCCCATTGCCCGAAAGCCTATGCCAAGTTTGCTTCGGGAGATTTCTCCGGAAGGAAAGCCCTCCGTGACAGAATTTCAGGTTTTGGAACGGGATGGAAAGTTATGTAAACTGGAACTGCATCCTATCACCGGCAGAACCCACCAATTGCGCTTACACTGCGCTTATATGGGCTGGCCAATTCTGGGCGATCCCCAGTACGGAAGTGAAGAATCCAAAGCATTTTCCCAGGGGCTGGGGCTGTCGTCCCAGCTGCTGTGTGCCAAAAGTATTCGCTTTGAACACCCGATCACCGGAGAGACCATTTTTGTCCAATCCCAAATGGATGCGGCGCAGCGGTTATAGGCAAAAAATAAAAACCCTGAAAGCCCTAGAGCTTTCAGGGTTTTGGTGACCCGCCGGGGATTCGAACCCCGGACCCACTGCTTAAAAGGCAGTTGCTCTGCCAACTGAGCTAGCGGATCAAATGGCTGGGATGGCAGGATTTGAACCTACGAATGCCAGAGTCAAAGTCTGGTGCCTTACC
>JAZONA010000023.1:0-30413 GCA_045654265.1 Faecousia sp. | reverse complement strand
TGGCACGCCGAACGGCGTGACTGGGGGAGAGAAAAATGTTGCGATTATCGCAAACTCACAATAGATTAAGCTTTTTTATCTCTCCCTCAGTCAAAAATCAAAGATTTTTGACAGCTCCCTCATCAGAGGGAGCCAAGGCGCGGCTGCGCAGCGCTAAACAATCATTTACATTGCATACTATTCCCAAACCCGGTCATACTAGCCATGAAAAGGCGGTGATGTATTGGAGCGTTTTTCCTGCGGGACGCAGATTATCTGCGGCGAAGGTGCCCTGTCGGCGGTGAAACTGCCGGATGCCCGGCGGCTTTTGATGGTCTGCGACCCCTACTTTTACGAAAACGGCAAGGCTCAGGAGCTGGCCGGACTCACCGGCTGTGAATCGGTAGAATTTTTCACAAAAGTCGTCCCGGATCCTTCCGTGACGCTGGCGGCAGAGGGTGCCGGGGTGGTGCAAAATTTCCAGCCGGATGTGATCATTTCCTTGGGCGGCGGCAGTGCCATGGATCTTGCCAAAGCCATGGCCTATTTTGCCCATTCCACGGCGAAGCGAATCGCCATCCCCACCACCTCCGGCTCTGGCTCCGAGGTGACGGATTTCGCCATTTTGACCCACGACGGGGTAAAACATCCCCTGGTTGACCCATCCCTGAAGCCGGATATGGCCATCGTGGATCCTCAGCTGGTGGCAAAATTGCCGCCTGCGCTGGTGGCAGACGGCGGTTTTGACGTGCTGACCCACGCATTGGAGGCGCTGGTGGCCAAAAATGCCAGCCCCATCACCGATGCGTTGGCTCTGTCGGCATTTTCCATGGCCTTCCGAAATCTGCCCGATTCCTACGCCGGAAATCTTGCCGCCCGGGCGCAGGTGCATCTGGCATCCACCATGGCGGCCATGGCATTTAATCAGGCTGGTCTGGGCATCTGCCATGCCCTTGCCCACAGCTTGGGCGGCGCATTTCACATCCCCCACGGGCGGCTCAATGCCATCCTCCTGCCTCCCGTAGTGCGCCATTTAGCGCAAGCCAAGTACGCAAGTGCTACCGGCGCAATCGGTCTGGAAAACCGCAGTCAGACCATGGCTCTGCGGAACTTGCACAACGGACTTGTGCGGCTTCGCAAGCACTTGGGACTGCCGGCGACTTTAGCAGAGGTGGGCATCCGTGGCTCATGGGATCACGTTGTGGATGCGGCGCTGGCTGACCCCTGCTGTGACACCAACCCCATTCCCGTGACCCGGGAACTGGCGGCAAAAATCCTCCACGAGGCCGCCCATGGCTAAACTCCGGAGCATCGGACTGGACATTGGCACCACAACCACCCAGATGATCCTTTCGGAGCTGACGGTGGAAAACCGGGCATCCAGCTTCGCCGTGCCAGACATGGACATCTCCGGCAGGAAGATTCTCTACCAAAGCCCCATCCACTTCACTCCCCTGCTCTCCCCCAGCCGCATGGACGGGGAGGGCATCCGCAAGATCGTGGAAGCGGAGTACCGTGCCGCCGGGATCACCCGGCAGGAGGTGGACACCGGGGCGGTGATCATCACCGGGGAAAGTTCCCGGAAGGAGAATGCCCGGGCGGTGCTGGAGGCGCTGTCGGAGCTGGCGGGAGATTTTGTGGTGGCTACCGCAGGCCCAGATTTAGAAAGTGCGCTGGCGGCACGAGGCGCCGGAGCTGTAGCCTATTCAGCAGAGTCCGGTAAAACGGTTCTGCACATGGACATCGGTGGCGGCACCAGCAATCTGGCTCTCATCGAAGATGGCCGCATCGTCGCCACCGGGTGCCTGAACGTGGGCGGACGGCTGATAAAATTGGACGAAACCGGCAAAATCACCTACATTTCGCCGGTTTTGGAAGGGCTGACGGATTTTTCTGTCGGCCAAATCGTCACAGAAGCGCAGGTAGTTCCCTTGGCGAAGCTACTCACCGAAACGCTGGAAATGGCCGCCGGTCTGCGCCCACGAAACGAACTATTCGACAAATTGTACACCCAAGAAGCCGGGCCAATGTGGGCATCGGTCCCTACCGATGCGGTGATCTCCTTCTCCGGCGGCGTCGCCGATTGCATCGAGCAGGCGCACCCTTGGCTGGCCTTCGGGGATATGGGCCCCACCTTGGGCAGAGCCGTCCGGGAAAGCAAACTATGCCAAGGTGAATATCGTCTGGGAGAACAGACGGTGCGAGCCACCGTCATCGGTGCCGGTTGCCACAGCGCACAGCTTTCCGGAAGCACGGTCTTCGCCCGGAATGTGAAATTGCCCTTGAAAAATCTGCCGGTGGTACCATGGGGTCGGCAATCGGACACCACTGGGGTACTGGCTTTAGAGGGGAGCGCCAACGGGTATGCGCAAATTCAGAAACTGGCGGAGCAGGTGGGTACTTGGCCGCAAGAGGAACTGTATCTTGCCATGGAGCAAGATCAGGCCAAAGCGCTGGGACAAGCCTTGGCGCTGAAATTCCCGGATCGGCCGATTCTATGTCTTGACCGCCTGCGGCTGTCCGAGGGGAGCTATCTGGATGTGGGCAACCCCGTCGGCCCTGCCTTCCCGGTGGTTATTAAGACGCTGATTATGCGGTAAATGATTGTTTAGCGCTGCGCAGCAGCGCCTTGGCTCCCTCTGATGAGGGAGCTGTCAAAAATCTTTGATTTTTGTCTGAGGGAGAGATAAAAATGCTTAATCTATTGTGAGTTTGCGATAATCGCAACATTTTTCTCTCCCCCAGTCACGCCGTTCGGCGTGCCAGCCCCCTCGTCAGAGGGGGCCAAGGGGTGCTGTTCGTTAATCACATAAACAATCATTTATCACACAAACCTAAAATACGAAAGGAACAAACATTATGGACACCAATTCTTTAGGCATGATCGAAACCAAGGGGCTCATCGGAGCCATTGTAGCGGCAGATGCCATGGTCAAATCCGCCAACGTACAGCTGGTGGGCAAAGAGCAGGTCGGCGGCGGTCTTGTGACCGTGATGGTTCGTGGCGACGTGGGCGCCGTGAAGGCCGCCACCGATGCCGGTGCCGCCGCCGCAGAAAAAGTCGGCGAGCTGATTTCCGTCCACGTCATCGCCCGTCCCCACACCGAGGTGGATGCCATTTTGCCCAAGGATCGCAAATCCGCTCCTAACGGCAAGGCCTGATGCTCTGCACCGAGGAAACTGTCCGAGCCAACATCCGAAACCGTGACGGAAAACGGGTGTATTTCCTCCGGGAGGGGGATCGGCTGACCCCCGGTGCGAGGGATTTTCTCACCCGGGAGCGAATTCGGATTCTCCCGGCATCGGAAGCGCCTATTGAAGAATACCAACTGCTAAACGGCGGTATTTTAAAAGCAAAACCGGAGCAGATGACCCATCTTCATGGCAATGTGCTGGTGTACAAGACCCATCCCCGGATCGGTTTTCGAGGGGCTATGGACACGCTGGAAGCGGAACTTTTGTGGTGTCAAACGCTGGCATTCCCCAAGGAATTGGGAGAAATTCTGGACTTGGCACGTCATTTGATCCGATGCGAGGTATTAAATGAACCGGTCAAGTGGGAACGGCTTTGCGGCATGACAGAAGGAGAGCTTCGCAGGCGAAGTCACCACCCGGAGGAATTTTACGGTCAGCCCCATTTCATGCCGGCGCACACCGACGGACAGCAGGTTTTGGCGCTGAACCGGGTGCGCTGTGCCGTCCGGGCGGCGGAACTGGCGGCGGCGCATGCCTTCATCGATGCCGACGGCCAATGCGCCAGAACCGACATCCTGCAAGCCCTGAACCGCATGAGCAGTACCGTGTATCTACTGATGATTCAGGCAAAACAAGAAGGAAAATGATTGTTTAGTGTACTATTGCGCTGCGAAGCAGCGCCTTGGCTCCCTCTGACGAGGGAGCTGTCAAAAAATCTTTGATTTTTGACTGAGGGAGAGATAAAAAAGCTAAGTATTCGTGAAAAATGAAAATATCGTAACATTTTCTCTCCCCCAGTCACGCCATTTGGCGTGCCAGCCCCCTCGTCAGAGGGGGCCAAGGGGTGCAGTGCGTTAATCACATAAACAATCATTTATAAGGAGAGATTATATGAACACCGATGCGTTGGTGGAGGCGGTGTTGGAGCGGCTGTTTGTTCCCATCGAGGCCTCCGGCCGGCATGTGCATTTGACAAAGGAGCAGGCGTTGACCCTATTCGGTCACGGCCTGACTCCCAAGAAGCCGTTATCTCAGCCGGGGCAATTTTCCGCCCAGGAACGGCTGACCATCCGTGGCCCCAAGGGGGAATTTCAAAACGTGGCGGTGCTGGGCCCGGAACGAAAATCCACTCAGGTAGAGATTTCCCTCACCGATGGGCGAACCCTGGGCATCACGCCTCCCATTCGTCCCTCCGGGGATACTAACGGCACCCCGGGCATCACCCTCATCGGCCCCAAGGGCACGGTGGAGCTGACCCAAGGCGTTGTGGTCGCCCAGCGGCACATCCACCTCTCCCCAGCGGAGGGGCGCAGATTTTCTGTCACCGACGGACAGATCGTCCGACTTCAGACCTTCACCAGCCGCCCGGTGGTCTTCGAAAATGTGCAGGTTCGCATCCACCCGGACTTCCGGGGAGCGGTGCATCTGGACTACGACGAAGCCAATGCCTGCGGCTTCGCCCAAGGGGATTTCGGGAGGATTTTGCCATGAAGCGGTGGCTTCTCCTGGGCGAAAAGCCGGATTTACCTTGGGAATTCGTCAGCGAGCCGCCTTATGACGGGATTGTCATCGGTTCGCTGACATTTTCGGAGCTACTGTACTTCCGCAACGAACAGGTGTTACAGGCGCTTGCCACCGGGATGCCTGTATATCTGTACACCCCCGGTCTGCCCCAATGCGCCAACCGGGCGCTGAGTGCCCGTCTGGCATCGGCACAGCGGGAGCTGAAAAACTGGGGCGTTCTGTTCACCGACGGCGGACGTAAAACGCTCATTACCGCCCAGGAGGCCAAGCTCATGCGCCAGCAGGGTCGCTCCCCTGCTCCCGGCGCAGTGCTGACCCCACTGGCGAAGGAAATTTTGGAGGGATCACATTGAAGATCGGAACTGTCACCGGCTCGGTATGGGCCACCCGGAAGGCAGGATGCCTGATGGGACAGACCTTTTTGCTGGTGGATACCGGCTGTGGCCAGCTGGTTGCGGCGGATCAGGTAGGTGCCGGAACCGGCGACCGGGTTCTGCTCGCCACCGGCACCGTGGCCTCCCGTTACTGCATGGACGCTCCCATCGATGCGGCGGTGGTAGCCATTTTAGACTCGGAGAAGCCCCATGTCCGCACATGAAATCATCCTGATCCTCATGGCCGCCTTTGCCGCATTGGGTGCGCTGGATCGGATCTTCGGGAGCCGTTTTGGGCTGGGAAAACAGTTTGAAGAGGGCATTTTGGCCATGGGCTCGCTGGCGCTGGCCATGCTGGGTGTCATTGTACTGGCTCCGGTGCTGGCAAATCTTCTGAAGCCGGTGATCGTGCCGGTGTACCGGCTTTTGGGAGCTGACCCGGCCATGTTCGCCGGCACCATTCTGGCCTGCGACATGGGCGGCGGCGCACTGGCGGTAGAGCTGACGGACAACGCCGATGCGGCCATGCTGGGCGGCGTGCTCACCGGCTCCATGCTGGGTGCCACCATCGTATTCACCATCCCGGTGGCCATGGGTATTTTGCGTGAGGAAGACCGCCCGGCCATGGCCAAGGGCATCCTCTGCGGCATCGTCACCATCCCGGTGGGGGTGCTGGTGGGAGGCTTGGTGGCAGGCTTTGCGCCGGGGATGGTGCTGAAAAATCTCATTCCCATTGTCATCATCGGCGTACTGATTGCCCTGGGGCTGTGGCTGGCGGAAAAATGGATGATCAAGGGCTTCGCCGTGTTCGGAAAGCTGATTATTGCAATGATTACCGTGGGCTTGGGCGCCGCTATCGTGGAAACCCTCACGGGTTTTTCCATCATCCCCGGGCTTGCGCCGCTGGAGGACGGCTTCGCCACGGTGGGCGAAATCGCCATTGTGCTGGCCGGTGCGTTTCCGCTGGTGTATTTACTGACGAAACTGCTGAAAAAGCCTCTGATGAAGCTGGGAAAGCTTCTGGGCATCAACGACACCGCCGCCGGCGGCCTGATTGCCAGTCTGGCTAATTCCATCGCCACCTTCGGCATGGTCAAGGACATGGACAGCCGGGGCAAGGTGGTGAATATCGCCTTTGCGGTGAGTGCGGCCTTTGTGTTCGGCGATCATCTGGGCTTTACCGCAGGCTTTGCCCCGGAAATGCTTCCGGCTGTGATCGTTGGCAAGCTATCCGGCGGCATCAGCGCCATCGTTTTGGCGTTGCTGCTGACCAGAAAGGATAAGAAATCGACATGAAACTAAAAACCACATTATTGGGCAAAACCTACACATTTCGGGACTTAAAGGACGTTCTGGCCAAGGCCAATGAGGAAAAAACCGGCGACCGTTTGGCAGGTCTGTCCGCCGAATCCGCTCAGGAGCGAGTTGCCGCCAAGGTGGTGCTGTCGGCGGTGACCCTTTCCGATCTGCGGGAAAATCCTGCCGTGCCCTACGAATCCGACGAGGTGACCCGGATCATTCAGGACGGGGTCAACGAAGCCGTCTACCGGAAAATCCGCAATTGGACGGTATCCGACCTGCGGGAATGGATTTTGGCGGACACCACCACCGGTGCGGACACCCGCAAACTCAGCCGGGGTCTGACCTCGGAAATGGTAGCGGCGGTATGCAAGCTGATGAGCAATCTGGATCTGATCTACGCCGCCAGCAAGATCACCGTCACCGCCCATTGCAACACCACCATCGGTCTGCCGGGGACCCTCTCCTGCCGTCTGCAGCCCAACCACACCACCGACGACCCGGAGGGCATCACCGCCTCCACTTTGGAAGGTCTCAGCTTCGGTGCCGGCGATGCGGTCATCGGTCTGAACCCGGTGACAGACTCTCCGGAGCAGGTGGGTCGGGTGCTGCGGCGCTTTCAGGAGATCAAGGAGCATTGGGAAATTCCCACCCAGATCTGCGTCCTCGCCCACGTCACCGCTCAGATCAAGGCTGTCCGGGACGGCGCTCCCTGCGACCTGATCTTCCAGTCCATCGCCGGTTCTCAAAAGGGCAACGAGGCCTTCGGCTTCAGCGCCGAAACTCTGGAAGAGGCTCGTCAGCTTCTGCTGTCGGAGGGAACTGCCGAAGGGCCTAATGTGATGTATTTTGAAACCGGGCAGGGCTCGGAGCTGTCCAGCGATGCCCATTTCGGCACCGATCAGGTGACCATGGAGGCTCGGTGCTACGGCTTTGCCAAGAATTTTTCGCCGTTTTTGGTCAATACCGTGGTAGGCTTCATCGGACCGGAATATCTGTACGATGCCAAGCAGGTGACCCGGGCAGGTCTTGAGGATCACTTCATGGGCAAGCTCACCGGCATCTCCATGGGCTGTGACTGCTGTTACACCAACCACATGAAGGCGGATCAGAACGACATTGAGAATCTGGCCTCCTTGCTGACCATGGCTGGGTGCAACTATTTCATGGGCATTCCCCACGGGGATGACATCATGCTCAACTACCAGACCACCGGCTTCCGGGAAACCGCCGCTCTGCGGCAGATCACCGGCAAGACGGCGATTCCGGAGTTCCAATGCTGGCTGGAGAAGATGGGCTTCATAGAAAACGGCCGCCTCACCCCCAAAGCCGGCGATGGCTCAAGTCTGCTGTTTTAAAGCAACTGCGCCCGTAGGGCGCCTTGGCTCCCTCTGATGAGGGAGCTGGCCAAAATCTTTGATTTTGGCCTGAGGGAGAGATAATCATACAACATTTTCTCTCCCCCAGTCAGCTTCGCTGACAGCCCCCTCGTCAGAGGGGGCCAAGGGCGACTCCGTCGCCGCAATGACATTTCCAAGGATGTGAACCATGAACAAAGAACAACTGACTGCTCTTGTAGCGGAGATTTTGGGTCAGATGGATCCTCAGGTGAAGGGCGAATACGTCGTTCCTGCTGAGCAGAAGGCACAACCGACCCCCTACCATGACGGCGATTTCGTGCCGGACATCACGGCGCTGGATCTGCGAAAGCTGTACCTGACGGAAAATCCTGCGGACAAATCCCGCTTCGCCAAAATGAAGGAAAAGACCCCTGCACGTCTTGGCTCCGGCAGAGCCGGGGCCCGGTACAAGACCCTGACCATGCTCCGTTTCCGTGCTGACCATGCCGCGGCGCAGGATGCGGTTTTCTCCGAGGTGGACACGGAATTTGCCAAGAAATATGACCTTCTGCCCACCAAGACCCGGTGCGACAGCAAGGATGAATATCTGACCCGACCGGATCTGGGTCGCCTATTCGACGAGCACAATTCCAAGGCCATCCAAGGGGTCATCGACACACCGCCCCGGGTGCAGATCGTCATTGGCGACGGCCTCAGCTCCGCCGCCATCGAGGCCAACGCCATGGACTGCATGGCGGCTCTGCAGGACGGTCTGAAACTGCGAAATATTCAATACAGCAAGCCCATTTTCGTCCGGTACTGCCGGGTGGGTGCCGGGGATGCCATCGGCGACCTCACCGGCTGTGAGCTGGTGTGCGTACTGGTAGGCGAGCGCCCCGGGCTGGTGACGGACAAGAGTATGTCCATCTATATCACCTACAAGCCCCACACCGGGGTGTCCGAGTCCAGCCGCACGGTGATCTCCAACATCCACGCACAAGGCACACCGGCGGTGGAGGCCGGTGCCTACCCCGCAGAGTTGATTGAGAAAATTTTGCAGAAAAAGGTGTCCGGCGTGGGGTTGCACACATGATTCCGGTAAAGGTTTTGGCGGTGCGTTACCTTGCAGGCGCAGACGAAAAGCTGTGCCGACAATTGGGCGCACCGGCAGGTTACCGGGCACTGGGGATGCTTACCACCGACTGCGACGACGCCACCTATATCGCCTTGGACGAGGCTACCAAGGCGGCAAATGTGGTGGTTTGCTACGGCCGGAGCTTCTACGCCGGTGCCGCCAACGCATCCACCCCCAACGCCGGGGAGGTCATCGGCATTTTGGCTGGCCCTACGCCCGGTGCGGTGCGAAGCGGCATGGAGGCGGCTCTGTCCGCATTGGAGCGGATCGGTTTTGAGGAGGTAAACGGCGTGCCCTATCTGGCGCACACCGTCAGCTCGGCAGGAAACTATCTTTCTAAGGAAGCCGGTGTGCCTGAGGGTTCCGCGCTGGCGTATTTGATCGCACCGCCGTTGGAGAGTATGTACGCCATGGATTATGCGCTGAAAGCGGCGGATGTTGTGTTATGTAAACTATATGCGCCGCCCAGCGAAACCAATTTTGGCGGTGGACTGCTCAGCGGCACTCGCTCCGCTTGCGCCGCCGCCTGCGCCGCCTTCGCCGAAGCGGTGGCAGAAGTGGCACAGAAGCCTAAATGATTGTTTAGCGCCGCAATGCGGCGCCTTGGCTCCCTCTGATGAGGGAGCTGTCCAAAATCTTTGATTTTGGACTGAGGGAGAGATAAAAAAGTTCTATTTATCGTAATACTACGATAATCGTATCATTTTCTCTCCCCCAGTCACGCCGTTCGGCGTGCCAGCCCCCTCGTCAGAGGGGGCCAAGGGGTGCTGTTCGTTAATCACATAAACAATCATTTACATCACAAAAGGAGTGAAGCAAATGGAATTTGACAAGGACTTAGCCGCCCGGCAGGAGGCACGGCTTCTGTGCCGTCAGGGCGCAAAAGCGCAGGAAATCCTGCGCACCATGAGCCAAGGGCAACTGGATGCCATCGTGGCATCGGTGGCGGCGGCATTTGAAAAAGCGGCGGCGGCTCTGGCGGAGCTGGCCGCCAAAGAGACCGGTTTCGGCAATCCCAAGGACAAAACCACGAAAAACCTCTTTGCCAGCCGGGACGTACTGGCGGCGATCCGAGATATGAAAACTGTGGGCATTCTCCGGGAACATCCGGAGGAAAAACTGTGGGAGGTAGGTGTGCCGGTGGGACTCATCGCCGCCATCGTCCCCAGCACAAATCCCACCTCCACCATCTGTTATAAAGCCCTCATCGCCCTGAAAGCCGGCAATCCCATCGTCTTTTCTCCCCACCCCAAGGCGCTGGAATGTTCCTTGCAGGCGGCACGTATTGTTGAGCAGGCGGCGATCGCCGCCGGGGCACCTACCGGCTGCGTGGGGTGCCTGAGCATGGCATCCATGGCCGGGTGTCAGGAGCTGATGGCAGCTCCCGAGGTGAAGCTGATCCTCGCCACCGGCGGCCCGGCCATGGTGCGCTCGGCATATTCTTCCGGCAAGCCGGCCATCGGCGTGGGTGCAGGCAACGGCCCTGCCTATATTCACCACAGCGCAAACATTTCCCATGCACTTTCCTGCATTTTGCAGTCAAAAAGCTTCGATTTCGGTACTGTTTGCGCCTCCGAGCAGAGCATCATCGTGGAAAAGGACATGGAAGATGCGGTGCGTCGGGAGGCACAGCGGCAAGGATTCTATTTCATGGACACCGCCGAGGCTGGGCGGCTGGCGAAGCTGCTGTTTCGTCCCAACGGGGCGCTGAACCCGGACATTGTGGGCAGACCCGCCACGGCATTGGCGAAAATGGCGGAAATCTCTGTACCCGATAGCACCAAAGTTCTGGTCGCCCGGGAGCAGGAGGCTGGCCCCACACGACCTTATTCCATGGAGAAGTTGTGTCCGGTGCTGGCGTTTTTCGTGATGCCGGACGAGGATTCCGTTCTGCAAAAGGCCATCGAGGTACTGACCCACGAGGGCAGCGGCCACACCTTCGCCATGCACTGCACCGATGAAAAGGTCATTCGCAAATTTGCTTTGCAGATCCCCGTGTCCCGGTTTTTGGTGAACACCCCGGCGGCACTGGGCGGCATCGGCAAGACCACCGGGCTGTTCCCGGCCCTGACGCTGGGATGCGGCGCTGTGGGCGGAAGCAGTTCTTCCAACAACATCTCCCCTCTTGACCTGATCAACATCCGCCGGGTGGCCTGGGGAAAGGAAGATGCGAATACCCCAAGCGCCGACCTTGTTGAGCTCCTAACCGCCAAGATTTTGGAACGATTGCGGTAAATGATTGTCTATCATATTGACAAACCCCATTCTTTAGGAGTATAATGATGGTGTATATGCAAAGGCTTGGATGAGGAGAGTATGCCGAGAGAGCCGGTCAGAGAGCCCCGGGTGGTGAGAAGGGGTACGGTAAAGACGGCGGAACATGGCCTCGGAGCTGGGGTGTCGATAGGTAGGCATCCACGGGTACGCCCGTTATCGCGTCTTGAGGCAAATTACCATGTCATTCTGAGCGAGCGTAGCGAGTCGAAGAATCTTCGCACCCTTTTCACTTGGAATGCCAACGCAGGATTGTAGATCCTTCGACTACGGGCTTCGCCCTCCGCTCAGGATGACAAATACTGTAACGCACTGGTTCTTTGCGAAACAAGGTGGTACCGCGTCAATTTTGTCGCCCTTGATTTTTTCAGGGGCGATTTTTGTTTTTTTCGGAGGTTTTTTATGTGCAACAATTGCAAGGGTAATTACTACATTACCACACCCATTTACTACCCCTCGGCCAACCTGCATATCGGCCACGCCTACTGCACCGTGGCGACCGATACCATGGCTCGGTTCAAGCGTCTGCAGGGCTACAACGTCAAGTTCCTCACCGGCACTGACGAGCACGGCCAGAAGATCGAGGACAAGGCCAAGGAAGCCGGCGTCACTCCCCAGCAGTTCGTGGACAACATCGTCATCGGCGACCGGGGCGTGCTGGATCTGTGGAAGCTGATGAACATTTCCCACGACCGCTTCATCCGCACCACCGACGATTACCACGTGGCCGCCGTGCAGAAGATCTTCAAGAAGATGTACGAATCCGGCGACATCTACAAGGGCACCTACAAGGGCAAGTACTGCAAGCCCTGCGAATCTTTCTGGACCGAGAGCCAGCTGGTGGAGGGCAAGTGCCCCGACTGCGGCCGTGAGGTGCAGGATGCTGAGGAGGAGGCATACTTCTTCCGTCTTTCCAAGTACGCCGATCGGATTCAGGATCTGCTGGAAAACACCGACTATCTGGAGCCTCGCAGCCGTGTCAACGAGATGGTGAACAACTTCATCAAGCCCGGTCTGGAGGATCTGTGCGTCAGCCGTACCAGCTTCACCTGGGGCGTGCCGGTGGACTTCGATCCCGGTCATGTAGTGTACGTTTGGATCGACGCTTTGAGCAACTACATCACCGCTCTGGGCTACGACAACGACAAGTACGACGATTTCGATGCCTTCTGGCCTGCGGATGTCCACTTTGTGGGCAAGGAGATCGTCCGTTTCCATGCCATCATCTGGCCTGCTATCCTGATGAGTCTGGGTCTGCCCCTGCCCAAGAAGGTCTACGGCCATGGCTGGCTGAACTTCAACGGCGAGAAAATGTCCAAGTCCCGGGGCAACGTGGTTGATCCCTACATCCTCTCCGAGCGGTTCGGCGTGGATGCTCTGCGGTTCTTCCTGCTGCGCACCTTCCCCTTCGGCTCCGACGGCAACTTCACCAACGAGCTGCTGATCTCCACCATCAACACCGATCTTGCCAACACGCTGGGTAATCTGGTTTCCCGGACTGTTGCCATGAACCAGAAGTATTTCGGCAGCAATCTGGCTGTGGGCGGCGAAGCTGCCGAGCTGGACAGCGAACTGAAGGCTCTGGCTGCCGATGTGATCGCCAACTACGAAAAGCAGATGGAGAAGTTCCAGTTCAGCGTTGCTCTGAACGAGGTATTCCGCCTGCTGGACCGTGCCAACAAGTATATCGACGAAACCACTCCCTGGATCCTTGCCAAGAGCGAGGAGAGCAAGGCTCGTCTGCTCACCGTCATGAAGAATCTGTGTGAGTGCATCCGCATCGCCGCCATCCTCATCACCCCCATGATGCCCGACACCTCCAAGGCCATTCTGGATCAGCTGGGCGTGGCAGAGGATAAGCGTGACTACAGTGCTATGTGCTACTGCGCCGACGAGAACGCCGTGTGGAACACCACCGTTGGCACTCCCCTGTTCCCCCGTATCGACGTGGAGAAGGAGCTGGCCGCTCTGGAAGAGCTTTCTAAGCCTGCCAAGCCTGCTCTGGAGATCGAGCCCTACGCCGAGGAGAATGTGGATTTCGACACCTTCTGCAAGTCCGATTTCCGGGCTGTGAAGGTCATCGACTGCAAGAACGTGAAAAAGAGCGACAAGCTCCTACAGTTCACCCTGAACGACGGCACCGGTACCGATCGCCAGATCCTCTCCGGCATCGCCAAGTTCTACAAGCCTGAAGAACTGATCGGCAAGACTCTGGTGGCCATCACCAATCTGCCCCCCAGAAAGATGATGGGTCGTGAGTCTTGCGGTATGCTACTGTCCGCCGTCCACACCGAAAACGGCGAAGAGAAGCTGAACCTGATCATGCTGGATGATGTGATCCCCGCCGGCGCAAAGCTGTGCTGAGTTATAATTTTTAGGAGGTTATTACCATGTCTTTTTGTCCTGAATGTGGCACTAAGTGTGTCGATGGCTCTGCTTTTTGCAGAAACTGTGGCTCTTCCCTGAGCTCCAGCCCCGCATGGCAGCAGCCCGCTCCCATCGTGGACGCAGTTCCCGTAGTAGAGTCCGCTCCCGTGGTGGAGCCCACCCCCGTAGTTGACACTCCCGTGTATCAACAGCCCGTATACCAGCAGCCCACCTACCAGCAGCCCGTGTACCAGCAGCCTGTGTACCAACAGCCCACCTACCAACAGCCCGTGTACCAGCAGCCCATTCCCGCTGCCCCCACTGCTGCTCCTGCTGCTCCTGCTGCTGAAATGCCCACCGCTTCCAAGGTTCTGAGCATCATTGCTCTGGTCTGCGGCATTCTGTCCCTGCCCATGTCTATCGCCTACGGCTCCGGTCTATTCTTCGGCATTGCCGCCATTATCATGGGCAACATCGCCGGTAACAAGGCCGCTGAGGTTGGTCTGACTAACGGCAAGGCTAACACCGGCAAGAAGCTGGGTATTGCCGGCACCATCGTCAGCGGCGTGTTGCTGTTCATCATTATCATTGCCCTCGTTGCAGCCGGAGAGGCCATCAACTACGGCTATTCCTACTATTATTGATCCCAATTACATCAAAAAGTGGCTTCCACCAGGAAGCCACTTTTCCATATGCCGCACTTAACAACAAAAAAGGATTGACAAGCCGCCCCGGGGGTGGTATAAGCAAGGTAAGACAAACTTAGAATCACACTACTTTTTACCGCTTAGGAGGGCAAAACAATGTTTGATGCAAATCGTGTTAAAAACGAGTGTGTTGCGTGGATTCACAACTTTTTTGAAGAAAACGGCAAGGGGTGCAACGCCGTCATCGGTATTTCCGGCGGCAAGGACAGCTCCATCGCCGCAGCACTGTGTGTGGAGGCTCTGGGCAAGGATCGGGTCATCGGCGTGCTGATGCCCCAGGGTCAGCAGGGCGACATCGATATGGCATACCTGCTGGTGAATCATCTGGGCATCCGCCACTATGAGATCAACGTCAAGGCCGCTGTGGACGGCATCCTCAATGCCATGCCTGCCGACCTGCCCATTTCTCAGCAGACCCGGATCAACATTCCCCCCAGAGTGCGGATGGCCACCCTCTACGCCGTCAGCCAGTCCATGAACGGCCGTGTGGTGAATACCTGCAATCTGTCCGAGGACTGGGTGGGCTACTCCACCCGCTACGGCGATGCCGCCGGCGACTTCTCCCCCATGTGCAACCTGACCGTCACCGAGGTGAAGGAAATCGGCCGCCTGCTGGGTCTGCCGGCAGAGCTGGTGGACAAAGTGCCCATCGACGGTCTGTGCGGCAAGACCGATGAGGAGAATCTGGGCTTTACCTACGCGGAGCTGGATGTATATATCCGCACCGGCGTGATGGACGACCCGGAAAAGAAGGCGCTGATCGATCGCAAGCATGCCATGAATCTGTTCAAGCTGCAGCTGATGCCCAGCTTCGACCCCAAAATTTCTTAATAATCAAGCATAAAGCTAAACGCACCTGCAAAAGCAGGTGCGTTTTTCATTTAGAACTTGCCGCTGCTGCCGCCGCTGCGGGAACCACCGCCACCGCCGCCTCCGGAGGAGGAGGACTTAGGCTTGGCTCTGCGGGTGACATTGCGGTAGAGGAAGATCTCATTTGCCTTGGTGACCTGCATGCTGCCGGGGCGGACATAGTCCGATGCACCGCCCTTGGGGCGAACACTCTTCAGCTGATGGCGCAAAACTGCCGTAACGATCAGTGCCACCACCGCACCGAAGAACAGTGCCACAAACAGCACCTTGATGTAGGGGAACGGACGGCCATTGATCTCAATATCAATGTACTCCTCGCATTCCTCTGCGAAGGTCACAAAAGCAGAGTCATAATCTGCGCTGCTTAAATAGGACGCGACCTCGCTGCCGATATCCTCGGAATCGGAGTTGGAGATGGCATCGTAGCCCACACCGCTGGTGTAGATCGACCAATCCCGGTACTCCATGCTCACCAGAAACAGCACACCGTCCCGATCCGGGCCATGGCCCAGGTCATTGTCCAGATAGTATTGCTCGGCATACTTCCAGGGATCGCTGCTGCCGATGGAATCCACCGTCAGCACATATAAGTACACATCGTATTTTTCGCTGACCTCGTCCAGCGCCTTTTGCACCTTGGCTTCCTCGCTGAAAGTCAGAAGATCCGCGTTATCAAATACATTTTCACCGGAAGCGCAAGCGCTTACCGCCAGACCGGCACACAGCACCAGTGTCAGGAAAATCGCAATCAGTTTTCTCATGCATAACCTCCCAACACCTTCATCAGCACGAAGGCTGTGCCAAAGACCACTGCCGCCGTGATACCGCCCACCATGAAGAACCAGCGCCAGAATGCGCTCTTGTCCATAGGCAGGTCGCCCACGATCTTTCCGGTCTGACCGTTCATGGCGAAGGTATACTTTTTATCCTTCCAGGTGGTGTTCAGCAGCCACACCGGATACAGCGCATATCTTGCCTTGCCGTTTTGCAGGCGGATGTCCGTATGCTCCGGCACGACACTGCTGAAGCCCTTCACCGTATTGGCAAAAGAATCCTCCGTGGTGCGGCGCACCCGGGCATTTGCCCGCTGCACGCTTTGCTCTGCGGTGACGTCGTACTTATCCGCCAGATAGCCAGACAGATAAGCCGTCTGAAAATCCACCGCCTCAGCAATATTATACGGCTCGATGGACTCCATCAGGGTATCGTCCATCTTGGTAGAACCGTCCACCGGGACGCAGCTGAAGCCCAGATCACCCTCACGGATGACGGAATAATACTGGGTTTCGGTGTAGATGTAGTTACTGTCGCTCCAGGAGCGAACACGGGTGGCCTTGTAGCGGATATGGGCATCCGCATCCGCCTCAAACAGCCAGAAAGGAACGTAGATGCCCTTGACCTCCTGAATGCGGTTCTCATCCTTAAAAACCTTAGGCAGCAGGACCTTACCGCTGTAATGCTTTTTCAGTGCCTCCACAGCAGCCTTCTTATCCAGCTTGAAGGGAATCACCAGATCCGGCTTCAAAACGCCCTCAAACTGGCTCTTCATAACCACGGGATTGCCGCAGAAGGGACACTCCGTTGCGCCCAGACTGGCATCGCCCAGAATTTCACCGGCGCAGGTCTTGCACACATAGGTACGAAGGCCAGTGGTTTCGTCCTCGGTCCACTCCTTGCCGGTGGTGGCCTCCCAGGACATATCATCCACGCCCTGACTGTCCAGCTCGCTCTGGTAAGCCATCAGGGTATCCACATCAAATTCCGTGTCGCAGTAAGGACACTTCATCTTCTGGGAAGCGCTGTCAAAGGCAATGCCACCATCACAGCAGGGGCATTTGAATTCCTGTAACACAGCCATTGGCTTCACTCCTTACACAATATCACCGCTGTCGAAGGGATCGCCGCACTCAGGGCAGAACTTGGGAGCCTTGGTGGGGTCCTCCGGCTGCCAGCCGCACTTGTCGCACTTGTACTGGGGCACGCCGGCAGGCTTCTTAGCGCCGCAGTTCTGGCAGAACTTACCCTTGTTCACAGCGCCGCAGGAGCAGGTCCAGCCCTCATCAGCAGGCTTGGGAGCGCCGCACTCGTGGCAGAATTTTCCGGTATTCTCTGCACCGCAGGCGCCTTTCCAGCCACCAGCCGGCTTAGGCTCGGGCTTCTTGCCGCCACATTCGGGGCAGAACTTGCCCGTGGCGGTTGCGCCACAGCTGCACTTCCAGCCATCGGCGGCAGGTGCGGGCGCAGCGGCCTGCTGAGCCTGCTGTTGCTGCTGCATCATGGCGATCTGCTGAGCAGGATTGAAGCCGCCCATGGCGTTACCAGCCATACCCATGCCGATAAAACCATTCATAGCACCGGCAGTGTTTCCGGCAGCAGTTTCCATGGCGTTGGCCTGAGCGGTGGTCATGCGACCCAGTGCCATAGCAGCATTGGAGCCGTAGGATGCGGAGTCCTCCATCTGAGAGATGGCCTTCATATCCTCAGGGGTCAGGTTGATGGGGTTCAGGGCGATCTTGCCCACGGTGATACCCCGGCTCTCGATCCACTCATAGCGCAGAGCCTCATTCATGGCGGCACGCAGCTCATTGACCTTGGCAGGGAGCTGAGCAGGGCGCAGTTCCTGAGCTGCCAGCACACCGAAAGCGGTCTGGAGCTGAGAAACGAACTCGGTCTTCAGGGTGCCGTCGATCTCGTCGCGACGGAACTCATCGCTGACATTGCCGCAGACCTTGGTGTAGAACAGCAGAGGGTCGGAAATGAAGTAGGAATACACGCCGTTGCAACGGATGTTGACGGTCTTGTAGAAACCCACCTGCTTGTTGGTCACCTCAAAGAGAATGGGCGTGGGGGTGCCGAACTTGTTGCCCATGATCTCCTTGGTGTTGAAGTAGTAAACTCTCTGATCCTTGCCGGTGTCGCCGCCGTAGGAGAAGCGCTTACCGATGGCCTTAAAGGTATCCAGAATGCTTCTGCCCAGACTGCCTGCGAACAGAGAAGGCTCGGTGGAGGAATTGTAAGTAAATTCACCGGGCTCGGCGCAGAATTCCACGATCTTGCCCTGCTCCACGATGATCATGCACTGACCATCCGCCACGGCGATGCCGGAACCGTTGGAAATGATGTTGTCGCTTGCCTTGGTGTTGGAGGAACGGCCGCTGATTTGCTTGGTACCCTTGCGCATCAGCACGTCGCTGGGCAGTGCCTCGCAGTAGAAAAATTCCTTCCATTGATCGGCCATCACGCCGCCGGCGGCGCCGATACCTGCTTTAATAAGTCCCACAGTAAAAAACTCCTTTCAATTTTCCCGGCAATACCGGGATGCAATTTGTGTGGCCATTATAGCACATTTTACGCAGCAAGTCATCATATAAAATGCACAAAAAACGTAGGATGGCAACCTTAGATAGACGCAAAGCCATCGGCGGCTGAATGTCCCGTGACCGTGTACGCCAATACAAAAAGAGGAAAAATGCCCGGGAATCTGTGATTTCCGGGCATATATCATAGATCAAACCGAATCAACCAATCTCCAACTGCAACCTCCGATTCCTGCACCTGATGAAGCAAAAGACCAACCGCATAGCCGGGTTCTGCACGATCCAGCAGCTGCTGATATCGCTCAATGCCGGCAACCGTTGCGGTGCGCTGGGTTCCGTTGGCTCTGACGATCGTAACTGCGTTGCCCACACGGATGGCTGCGCCCTGCACCCAGCCGGTCACCACAGTACCACGTCCCGGAATGCCGAACAATCCGTCAATCTGCAGCCGGAACTGGGCAAAGGGGATGGGCGATTCCGGGCTATAGCCGCTGGGTAGTCCAAGCAATGTATCGCCCTGCATCAAATCTCCTGGTTTGGTGCCGGCGAGCAAAAGCCCAACAGCACTGTTGGGAGCAACGCTGTCAAGCAACTGGTGGAAGTGTTCAATGGCCTCAATGGTTGTAATGCGCCGCTCTCCGGTAGCTCTGAGGATCATCACCCGGTCACCCACATGCACCGCCGCACCCCGCACCCAGCCGGTCGCCACCATCGCACGGCCCACGATTTGGAACACATTCTCTACCCATAAGTGAAATTGCGCTTGTGGCTTTACCTCGGGTACACCAACAGCCTCTACAGGGCCATTGCTTTCCCGGCCGCTGAGGGCATTCACATAGATATAACAAAGCTCCTCGGCCTTTTTGCGGTCCATCAGATAATGATTGCTGAGAATATCCACAGCAGATGCGACATACTGCCGGATATTCTGCTCCGTAGCTTCCGCCAGCTGCTTGGCACAACCGGACTCCACAAGGCTCTGCAGTTGTGTCCGCTCATGCTTTAAGTTGGGCGCAATATCCGCCATGTAAGCCAGCAGCTTATTGGGATTCTTCAACACATCCGGGCCAAAATCAGCAACAATCCGGCACAACGCCGCAGATAATGTTTTGGGAAATTCCATACGCATGTTCTCCTTTCGTTCATGTGCTTATGCTACACTTTTTACGTATTTGTGTCAAGCAATCTACACTATTTTTTGTAATTTGTTCTTCCAATTTTGTGTATTTTGTGATAAACTGCAAATATAAATCATCTGCTAGTGAAGAGAGGAGCGACCTTTATGGGTAAGCCACCTATTGGGGCAAAATTGAGAACAAAAAACAACCGCATCGTCGTTATAGAGAAAGAATTAGGTGCCGGCGGACAAGGTACGGTGTACCGTGTCAGCTACGACGGCCAGCCCAAGGCACTGAAGTGGTATCATACAAAAGTATTTAAAACTCCAGAAAAATTGGATGATTTTTACCGAAACGTCAGCACCAATGTGGAAAACGGTTCTCCCGCTCCGGAATTTCTCTGGCCTGAAGATGTTACCGAAATCAAAAACGGTTCCTTCGGGTACATCATGGAGCTGCGGCCTCCCCGATTTCAGGAGCTGTCCAAGCTGTTGATCGGGCGCAAGGTGCGCTTCAAAAATTACGCGGTTCGGCTGGAAGCCATGCTCAATCTGGTGTCCGCCTTCCGCATCCTGCATAATCAGGGTTACGCATATCAGGATCTCAACGACGGCAATTTCTTTTTCGACCCGGACACCGGAGAATGTCTGATCTGCGACAACGATAATGCCCTCTATCAAGGCACCCATACGGGCATTTTGGGTAAGCAGCGCTATATGGCACCGGAGATCGTACTGGGGCAGAAAATGCCGGATAAACACACAGACCGGTTTTCCATGTCTGTCATTTTGTTTATGATGTTCGTGGCACTTCACCCACTGGAAGGTGTATACTCCACACCCCCCTGCATGACCGAAGAGCATGAGCGATTGTTCTACGGAAAAAGCCCCTTGTTCGTATTCGACCCGAAGGACACCCGTAACCGTCCCAATCCTGCACTGGGCCAGCACGCCACCATGGTTTGGAATGCTTTGCCGGATTATGTGCAAGCCGCTTTTATCACCAGCTTCTCCAAGCCCTGCATGACCTATGACCCGAATCTGGATCGCTACGGCAAGCCCCGCGTTCTGGAGCGTGACTGGCTGGCGATCATCTCCCGTTTCCGCAACAGCGTATTTACCTGCCCTTGCGGCAACGAGATGATTGTAAATCGACTGCCTGCATGGTGTTCCGTCTGCAGCAAGGAAATTCCCATTTACAACCGTCTGCGGCTGAAAAAGCACGAGCATTATCTGTTTCCCGGTGTGCGGATTCTCCGCTGCCAGGTGGAGGATTGCCTGGATCGGGATGCCCTGCAGCCGGTACTGACTGTCCACCCACAGCCGGGTTCCCCTTCCACCTGCTATATCACCAACGACAGTCACACCTCATGGAAATGTGTGACCACCAAGGGGCAGAGCGTGAATCTGCCGCCGCAGGAGAAAATGCCGGTTATTTCCGGTATCAAAGGCACTATTTTAACAACACCCTTCGAAATTATTTAATAAAAAGGAGAAATCACCATGATTGACCTGCATATTCCCAGAAGAGTTATGACCCTGTTTCTGCTGATCGACAGCTCCGGCTCCATGTCCATCAACGGAAATATCGGCAAAGTCAACGGCGCCATTGAAGAAATGATCCCTCTGCTGCGGGATATTTCCGACGAGCAGAGCGATGCGGAAATCAAGCTGGCCGTGCTGGAGTTTTCCTCCGGCTGCAAGTGGGCCACCGGCGCTTCCGGCCCTGTGTCCCTTGAGGATTATGAGTGGAATGATGTCACCGCCAGCGGCCTGACCGATATGGGCGCTGCTTTCCGGGAATTGGAAAGCAAGCTGAGCCGCAGCGCCTTTATGAATAATGCCGCCGGCAACTATGCCCCCGTCATTATTCTCCTTTCCGACGGCGAGCCCACCGACGATTATGCCTCCGGGCTCAAGCTGCTGCAGCATAACAATTGGTTCCGCCACGCTGTGAAGATCGCCATTTCTGTGGAAAGCTCCGCAAACTATGTGCTTTCGGAATTTACCGGCAGCGACGAAACCGTTCTGAAATACGATGGGGAAAAGAGCGATCTGAAAAAGTTGCTGACCCGATTGGCAGTGGTTTCTTCCACCATTCAAAGCCGCAGCAAGTCCACAGAGGTCATCGACGACCGCAGCACCGAAAACGACGATGAGCAAAGCACCGACATCCCCACGGACAACAGTTACACCCCCGACAATCAGGTGGCAAAAGAAATCATCAAAGTCGTGGAAGAAGATCCTGCTGACAATGACACCGCCCTTTGGGATATTGAATGGTAATCCACTATGGCAATGTTCGACATATTCCAAAAGCTTTTCAGCCGGCTGAAGCCGCTGCCCAAGGAAAAAAAGCCTGCGGTGGTTTCTTCGCCGGGAAATACCGAAGATATTCCCATCCCACCGGAACCAGCTCCCAAAAAGGAGTCGCCGTTGGGGATCCTTGCCATCACCTGCATTGGACATAGCCATATCAAGCATGGTACGGTCTGTCAGGACAGTTCTCTTTGCCATCAAGGCGAAAACTTCCGGCTGATCGTTGTTTCTGACGGACACGGCAGCACCTCTTTTCCCCGCAGTGATCGGGGTTCCCGGCTGGCCTGCGATGCAGCACGGGAAGTATGCACTGAATTTACCCAAAGGGGTTTATCTGCGGATCGTGAGCAGGCCGCCCGGGAGCTGTGCAATCAGATCCTGGATCGGTGGCGGACAGCTGTTTTGGATGACTATGCACAGGATCCCTTTGACGAGGTCACGCTGGAGGGGGTATCCGAAAAATACCGCGCCCACTATCAAGCCGGCCGGCATGTGGTACATGCCTACGGTGCCACCCTCATTGCGGTGCTGGAAGCCCCGTTTGGAACACTGGCGCTCCGCTGTGGTGACGGAGAATGCATTGCCATTGACGCCCAGGGCAATTTCTCCCGTCCCATCCCCTGGAACGAAAAGTGCGATGCAAATGTAACCACCTCTCTGTGCGATGCAGATGCTATGGACGAATTTCGTTGGGTTTGGTTGGACGAACCTATGGCTGCCATCTGGATCAGCACCGACGGCGTAGACAATTCCTATCCGCGCCCGGAGGATCTGGATGAGTTCTATGCAAACCTGAGTACCAGAGTATGGGAGCAGGGCTGCGACCATGTGATCCAGGATCTGCAGCAGTTCCTTCCCGTACTGACCCAACGGTGCAGTCAGGATGATATTTCCGTAGCCGCTATGATCGATCATGCGATTCTGGCTACCGCCCATAAGCGGCTTCATGCTTATGTAGAGCTGTGTCAGGCTCTGCGTGATCTGGACGAACTTCGCCGCCGTATGAAACTCAACAGCCGTGCTTTGCAGGAAAAGGAACGCATTCTTGCGCGGGAAATCGGTTCCCGGGACGCGCTGTACCGGGAAATCTGCACCTTCCGGGAGGAAGAGAACCGTTTGAACCAGGAGCTGTCTGCGCTGGAAGCCAAGCTGGCGCAATTGCGTCTGGATGCGGGGATATCGGCTGGCGAATGATTTACGAAAGGAGTGTTGCAGGTGTTTTTTGGGAAAAAGAAGTCACCTGAACTCCCTCCCTTGGAAACCTTCAAGCTGGGCAGCCGATACTATTTCGCCCGACTGTGCCCCGATGACCGGAAGTGGTACCGGGAGATTTACGATGCGTGGCTCACCGGCGCTTCCGAGGTTTGCCTCACCATGCCCGGAACCAAGTTTGAAACCCCCAGCGGCACCGCATTTCTGGATCTGGTGCTGGCGGTGGTGGAGGATAACCCACATCTTTTCCATGTGGAACGTACCCATTTTCACTTCAAGCGCATAGGCAGCAAGGTATGGATCACCAGCAAAAACATCTACACCCCGGAGGAATTTCGGCAGACCTATGAGCTGCTGAAAAAGCGGGTGGCACAAATTCTGACTGCAGCGAAAAAATACGCAACCAAAGCAGAACAGGTGCGTTTTCTTCATGACTATCTGGCTGCTTCCATTACTTACGATTACTGCGAATCACACCCCAAAACCGCCCGGGAAGCCCATACCATCGTTGGCGCTTTGCTTAACCGTCGCTGTGTCTGTGACGGCTATGCCCGCGCGTTCCGCCTTCTGTGCGACCGCCTTGGCATTTCCTGCATCGTGGTCATTGGAGAAGGCCCCACCGACGGAGCTTCCGAGGGTCACGCCTGGAATATTGTAAAATTAGATCAGGTGCCGTACCATGTGGATGTCACCTGGGACAGCAGCTGCACGGAAAACCGTGTGGTAAAAGACTTTGAATTTCTGCTGGGAGATGTCTCTGCAGGCCGCCGGCATACTTGGGACAAAGCTGCGTACCCACGCTGCCCCAAAGATTGGCCTCGCAGAGAGAAGCTTTTGTCCACCGTCGAGGAATTGGAAGAGGAGCTTGTCCGCCATCTGCAGGAAAAGCACCACAGCTTCATGCTTCGACTGGGCGGACCGCTGAGAACACAAGCTGTGTTCGCTCAGGAGTTGGGGAAGCTTCACTGTAAGCATGCATCCCTCTACCCGAAAAAGGGTACTTTAATGACACATTTCTACGAAAAATATGGCTATGCTGAATTTATGTATGTTACCAATTCATAAACCCGGCTGAAAGGGGAGAGTATCCCGTGAATTCGATTAAAAACATCCGCACGGAGCTGGAAGATCAGTGGAATACGCTGTGCCGCAGGAATTGGAATTGTGCGGCGCAAAAGCGCTTCGACCGGGTCTGGTGTACGCCTATGCTGGCGCAGATCGATGCGCTGGACAGCGCCTCTGATGAACTGGAGGAGCTGTGCCGGGAATCTGTTGCTATGGCAAAATCTGTCCGGGAGCCGGACGATCATGAGGAATGGAGAAATGAAACATGGCAGAGAGATTGAGTTATCGTCTTACAGATCAGCTGGGCCATTACTTAGGCGATGCTTTGGATATCCATTATGATGGATATATGCACGAACTGGCTGTAAGAGACTTTGCTAAGGAAGCTGCGGAGGAATTCCAAAAGAAGAAGGACGCTCTGCAGGAAAAGTACAAAAAAATCACAGATGAGCGAAAGGAACAGATGCTCCAGCGAGGAGATATTCTTCGCCGTGAGCTGGATCTGATCCAAAAGCAGCGCGACCTTTGGGAGGAGTATCATCCCCGCTATAAGATCAATTTCAGTAACATCCCCCAGCCGGAACCCATCAAGGATCTGGTTGCTTTTATCGACCGCCTGGAGCTCGTCCACAAGCGGATCAGCGATCCCACCCTTTTGGGAACCGTGAAAAAGCTCACCGGCTGGGATGGTTGGAAAACCAACAATCAAGCTGCAGGTGAGATTTGGCTGCAGTTGGACGACGCGCGGGACAGACGGCTTCAGGAAGAGGAGGAGCTGCTTCCGAATTTCAAGAAATTCTGCGAAGCAGAAGCTGCCAAAACCAATAAGGAAGTCGACAAGCTGACCGCTGCACTGCAGAAAAAGCTGGATGCCAAAACCGCAGAGAATAAGCCGGTGCGGGCAAATCTTGACCAGAGGAAGCAGAAGCTGATGTGTGACCCCCGGATCAAGGCCATTGAAAAGGATCTGAAGGAAGTGGGTCAGCTCATGGGTAAGCCCGATGGCTGGCAGCACTATACACCCGCCACCAAGCTGCCCTCCGAGCTGTTGATGGCCCGGAGCCTGACTTTGGCAACCGACCTGAATCACTATAAATGTCCCCCGAACAGCGCCCAGACCCCTGCAGAATTTTTGGATCCCTTTGCCCGGCAATTCTCCTTCTACAATCCCAAGGTAAAGGGCTTCGTCATGCCGGAGACTTTCCTCATCGACTACTATCTGATCCTTTGGGCGGAGACGGATGACGGCGTGTACGAGCCTGCCGGTCTGTTTCGGGACATTGTACTGCGGCAAATGCGCTTTATGCCGCTGAAATCCACCCGTTCCTTCTTCATTGATCCCAAGGGCTTGGGCAAAAATATGAAAGAGCTGATCAAGCTCACCAAGGATCAGGGAGGCTGCGGTGTGTGCAGCCTGGTTACGCAAAACGACGAGATCACCAAGACGATGGCCGAGCTGCGCCAATATGTAACCAAAGTCCGCCAGGCCCTTACCGTCACCGGTATGATCGATACCACCCAGTACAACGCGCAGCCGGATGTGAAAGAGAAGATCCCCTACACAACCCTGGTCATTCACGATTTCCCCTACGGCTTCAGTGCCCAGGCGCTGGATGATCTTCACACCCTCATCAACCAGGCCAACGCCTGCGGCTTCACCATTCTGGTATCCCGCTGCAAAAAAGATCCCATCAGCGACAGCGCCAAGCAGCTGTTCTACAACGCCGGAGAAGGCCGCCGGCTGGAGTACCGGGGAGAGAAATGTGTGTTCCAGGACGGCAATCTGAAGTCACTCCTGCGCCGCATGGAGGTCAATCCCTCCGAAGAATTCCTGGCTGACTTCAATGAGATATACGGCTACAAGCCTCCGGTGAAGAACGGCTTCTTTGACCATATGCCGGCGGATTATCTGGCACAGCCCTTCAAGGGCAGCGCCGCCAAGGAGATCCGCTTCCCCTTCGCTGTGGATTCCGAGGGCAATGCCCAGGAGCTGGTTCTGGACAGCGATCTGAAGTCCTACGGCCTGATCATCGGCGGCACCGGTGCCGGCAAGACCTCTTTGCTGCACACCATCATCAACAGCGCCGCCGTTCACTACAGTCCCCAAGAGCTGGAGATGTGGCTGATCGACTATAAGCTCACCTCCTTTGATTTTTATAAGCGCAATCCGCTTCCCCATCTGCGCCACATCGTCATGGATGAATCCGACGTACTTACTTACAGCGTGGTGGACGAGCTGCGCATTGAGTATGCCCGTCGTCAGCGGCTGTTCAAGCAGGTGGGAGCCAAGGATTTCAAGGATTACCGTGACAAAGGTCATGCGCTGTCTCGGTTGCTGGTTCTGGTAGACGAAACACATCTGATGTCCCAGGCGCTGTCCGATGATCCCAACTACAAGCTTTATATGCAGAATATCATCGCACAGTCCCGTTACACCGGCATCAACATTCTCTTCTCCGACCAGAAATATTCTGCGCTGAACGGCTTCTCTGGCTGTCTCAGTGATATGTATGTGCGAATTTCCCTGAAAAATGTCATCGATCAGGTAAAGGACACCCTGGGTGTATACAACATGTCCTCTGTCAGTGAGGAGATTGCAGCATCCATCAGCTCCATGCCTGCGGCTGCAGCCGGCACCATGATCTACAAGCATGAGGAGCGCAACCCGGAGGATCCCAAGACCCGTCTGGTGCATTTTGATCACATCAGCAGTCTGTATGCCCCCACCGATGCCTTCCGGGAGGCAATCCAGGCAGTGAACGCCAAGGCAGAGCCAAATCACTACCCCTGCGAGATCTACGAAGGTCCTGCCCGTCTGCCCTATTCTGAAGAAAGCTTTGCCCGTTACGAGCAGCGCAATCCCATGAAGCCCAACGAGGGCGACCGATTCTATATCGGCTCTCCCCGGGGTATGGGTAAGTGCTTCAGCTTCAGTCTGAAGAGCGAGGACGAGGGCGAGAACATCCTGCTGGTGGGCGGTCAGGATGAACTGCGTGGTCCGCTGGTGTTCAACACCATCCGCAATGCCCTGCGCCACGACTATCATGTGGTGGTTCTGGTGCCCCGTGCCAGCATGTTCTACAAAAAGAACAAGAGCTTTATCATCTCGCTGGCAGAAGAATTCGGTCAGCAGGCAGAATTCTATACCGAGTATGCGCAGATCTGCCGCTATATTGGTCTGAAGGCCAACCTGCTGAAGAGCTTGGATGAGGCAGATGAGCTGCCGGAGTCTGAGCGCACCTTTGTGGTCTGTCTGGGCGTTGACGACCTCTACAAAAAAATGGAGGACGACCCCAACAACCAGGCAAAGGCTTGGGCAGGACTTCTCCAGACTCCCACTCCGGAAAAGTCGGCAGAGGAAGCCAAAAAGCCCGCCGGTGGAATCGACATCGATCAGCTTATGGCGGAATTTGACCGGAATATCGCCCTTGCCGATGCAAAGATGGCGCAGAAAAAGCAGCCCAGCCGCTATGATAACGCCATTTCCGCTTTCCAGGATGTTTTCGGCATGACGGCAAGCGTGGAAGAATTGGGTGCCGCTGGCGGCGCAGACTTCCCGGAAACCTGCCCCAAGACCATCGGCAGCACCGAAGGTCTGCTGGGCTACAACGCCACCAACGACCTGTTCCAGCTCATCCGTGACGGCTGGAAGCTGGGCTACCATACACTGTTGGCAGTCAACAGCGCAAACAGCCTGAAAAATATGACCCGCATCAAGTTGGGCGGCAACTTCAATCACCGTTTTGCCCTTCCCATGGCCCCCGAGCAGGGCAGCGCCTTCCTGTACTACACCAAGGCGCTGAAGAACATGGCCGATGAAAACGATCAGATCAGCGCCGTATATGAGTACATGGGCGGCAACGGTCAGCGGTTCATCCCCTATCTGTAATGCAATCTTAATAATCAGGAGGATTACCTTTATGCCTACCGGTGATCAGCTTATTACCAACCCCCGGGAGATTATGCTTCTGGCCAAAGGGCTGTTGGAGGATCTCAAGCGAATTCAGGAACTGAATAATCAACTGGCGCAGGATCTGAAGGACGTATCCCAGACCTGGCAGGACGACAGCTTCGTTGAAGTACATGACATTGTTGTGCAGATCAACAATGCCGTGGACGAGCGGGGGAACAATATCGCACTTACTGCTCAGCGGCTGATGGTCTACGCACAAGCCCTGCTGAACACAATGTAAAGGAGGCCTGGAAGATGTCTGACAATACGATCAACGTAAATCCCCACGAGCGTCAGAAATTCGCCAAAAAGCTCATCGCCTTTGAGGAGGATATGAAAAACGCATTGCAATCCATGAAAAACCGGCTGGAAACTGCTTCCGGACTTCTGACGGATGCCGGCTCTCAGTTTTACATTGCGGAGGGACGCAATTTGGTGGAAGAGCTGGAACAGCTGATGAACGGCAACCTCAGCGACACGGGCGCAAAGCACTTAGGTAAAGCTCTGGCTCAGCAAGAGCTGATGGACAGCTTCGCCGGGAAAATGACCCAATGATTCATTTAAACTATAAGGATGTTCATGACCTGGTGCGTGGCATTGGTTTGCTGTGTATGACCATGCTGCAAGAGGCAAGACAACTGGAAAATGAACTGAATACGCTGCAAAAAACCTTTTCCGATGACGGAATGGAAGAGATCAACCGTTGCCTTGGGGAATTTTTCGACGCCATCGACGGGTATCAAAACGACATGGTCAGTCTTGCCAATCTTCTGCGTGACTATGCAAACGCCATGGAAGCCACCAAATAAGGAGGGAACACAGTATGCATGACATCATAGATCGTGATCCCGTTGCCATGGAGCAGTTTTGCAAAAAGCTGGCAGATTTTTGTGACACCATGGAGCAAAAATCCTGCGTTTTGCGCAAAAAGTGCCAGGAGGCAGATTATGCCATGCAGGATCAAAATGGAAAACTGGTGGTAAACCGCCTGAACAATATGGCAGACGATATTTTGGTGCAGGTGGCACAAGCCCGGGCTCTGGTCAGCCGCATCTCCCGCTCAGCCGCATTGCTGGCTGAAAGTGAAGAGGAGGCATGAGCCGATGGCAGTGATTTATGCCAATATTGACCGATTGGAGCATTTTCAGGAGCACTGGGAATCCCTTCCTTCTCCACTGGAAGCTGCCATTTCGGATCGGGATACGCACATTTCCGACACCCGTACCGCCTTGAACAGCGGCATTCTGGAAGCCGAGGAGATCCTGAACAAGGCGCAAAAGCGCCTTGCCCAGGTGCAGGAGGAAATGGACGCGGCTCGGCGTTCCCCGGACGGCCCTTCCCGTGCCCTCTCGCAGCGGCTGGAGCAATGTGAACGTGCCTATGAGCAAGCCCGCCGCCAGTTGGAAACTTTGGAAGCCCAACGGGAGCGTTTTCACCAGGTTTCTGCCCGATGTACCGCAAGGCAGGATCAGGCGCTGGAGGCAATCAAAAAGCTCAGCGCCAAGGGCAGCGATTGGTTCTGCGGTTACATCGAGCTTCTGCAGGAAGCGAAACGTGCCATCTATGAGGATGTATTCTCCGGAAGCGGCTCGTTCCTTGCCCCTGACGGCGGCTATATCGGTGCCCGGGAGCTAACCGCAGAAGAATGTGCTGATATACAAGAAAAAACCGGTTGGACGGACAATCAGCTGCATAAATGCCAGATTCGTCCCGACGGCTCTTTGTGGTACAAAACCACCAACTGTGAGCAGGATATGGAACACTACAAAGGCGTTTGGTTTCAACGGGATACCGTAATCATCAACGGTGTGCGTGTGGAGGGCATTTTTCCCCAATTCAATTCCCTTTTCCAACCGGAAGCCTGCCTGCCGGAATCCATTTGGAACAAGTCCCGGGAGGCGCATTTTGCCTGGTGCCGTACCCAGTTAAAGATCGCTGTGGAGAACAATCCGGCGTTGGCTGCCCATTTCACCGCAGCGGAGCGCAAGCTCATCGCAGCGGAGGAGCCGCTGCCCGGTTACACCTGGCATCACCACCAGCAACCCGGCAAAATGCAGCTGGTTCGGACACGACAGCTGCGCAAGGCATTGCACAAAGTCGGCCATACCGGCGGCTATGCACTTTGGTGTGCCTCCCCGGAAGCATAAAGAATATGCAGTTGGTTATATATTTTTATAAAAATTTTTTGGGTTGCATAAAAAAAGAACCTGATGGTAGTAAAACCATTGCACTTGTCAAGAAAAAGTAGACACTAAAAAAGCATAATTACACGAAGCCCAGTTCGGTCTTGTACTGAACTGGGCTTTTGTAGCCCAAGGCGGCAGCTGGCCGGTGATTATTGAAGAAATAAACATACTGGTTTAGTAG
>JAZONA010000022.1:0-6542 GCA_045654265.1 Faecousia sp. | reverse complement strand
ACAGCCTGGGCTCTTACTGTGGCAACCAGGCAGCATCTACGCCTCTGGCCGCTGCCATCGCTGTCTACGGCTACTACGCTGCTATCTACTTCGCAAAGTAATCTAAAACCTGTAGGGGCGGTCATCGACCGCCCCTACAATGCAAACACCGGTAGGGTCTTGCGACCCTACCGGTGTTTGATTTAATATGTATTAGTCGTCGATGCTGGCATCGGTGGCGGAGGCTACGATGGCGACCACCTCGTCGGAGGGAGCCTTGGTAGCCAGGGTCACAGCCACAGCGGCGATCAGGCCAGCCACGAAGCCGGGCAGGATCTCATAGATGCCGGTGGGAGCGATGACAGCGGGGATAATGGTGTTGGTGCAAAACAGCAGCCATGCAATGTCAACCACGGCGCCCACCACGATACCGGCCACGGCACCGGGGTAGTTAAACCGCTTCCAGAACAAGCTCAGCAGCACCACCGGGCCGAATGCGGCGCCGAACAGACCCCAAGCGTTTTCCACCATGGACATGATGCTGTTGGTCCAACTCTTGGGATCGTTGATGCCGGCGGCGGCAATGAAGAATGCCACGATGGCCACGATCACAACCACGATTCTGCCAACCCACATCATCTCATTGTCGGAAGCCTTGTTCTTACGAATGATGGGCTGGTACAGGTCGCTGGCGAAGGAAGAGGATGCAACCAGCAGCTGAGAGTCGGCGGTGGACATAGCGGCGGCCACGATGGCAGCCAGCAGCAGACCGGCAATGAAAGCGGGGAACAGTGCCTGCACCACGGTGATGAAGATATCCTGACCGTGATCGGGCAGCAGGGTCATTGCCAAAGATTCGCCGTTAGGCAGAATGAAAGAACGACCCAGAATGGCGATGCCAATGGCGGCGCCCAGCGTCAGAATGACCCAAATGATGGCCACGGTGGCGGACTTCTTGATCATAGAGGGCTTCTCAATGGCCATGAAGCGGACGATGATGTGGGGCATGCCGAAGTAGCCCAGACCCCAGGAAAGACCGGTGACGATCTCACGCCAGTCGGCAGAGAAGGGGTTGGTGCCGAATGCGGCGATCTGCTCGCCGTTGGTGGCGATGAAGGAGCCGAAGAAGTTTGCATCGGACTTGCCGAACCACATCATGATGGGCACGGCCAACAGAGCCACCAGCATCATCAGACCCTGGAAGAAGTCCGTCCAGCAAACGGCCTTGTAGCCGCCCAGGAAGGTGTAGATCAGGATCAGCAGGGCGAAGATGCCCATAGCCAGCATGGGCTTGTCGGAAAACCAGGGGATGACAGCGCACATAACGTTCTTACCGGCCACAAAAGCGGAAGCAACGTAAATGGTGAAGCTGATCAGGAAGATCACAGCGCAGATGATCTTCAGTACGGGGCTCTTGGATGCGAAGCGGTTGGTCAGGTACTGGGGCAGGGTGATGGAGTCACCGGCAGCCCGGGAGAACCGACGCAGACGCTTTGCCACGAAGATCCAGTTAGCGGCGGTGCCCAAAGCCAGACCGATACCGATCCAGACCTTGCCCATGCCGAAGGCGATGATGCTTCCGGGGAAGCCCATCAACAGCCAGCCGGACATATCCGATGCCTGTGCGCTCATGGCGGTGACCCAGGGACCCATAGAACGGCCGCCCAGGAAGTATTCCTTCTCACCGGCACCGGAGGACCGGAAGAAGAAAAACAGACCAATGCCTAAAATCAGCGCAAAATACAGAATAAATGCGAGTAATGCCATGTTTTTTCCTCCAAAAACGAAATCCTCGACAGTATAACATATATTTCTGAAAAAAGCAAGTGTCTTTATGTTGCGGACAAAGTTTTTGTTGCATCCGGCAGGGGGGTATGCTATACTATCTGATAGGAGGGATTTATTTATGTATCAATTGGATGGATACCAAGCATATTTGGATCAATATACGGAAATTATGAAATTTTTGATGTCCGATACAGTCAGCTATATCATGTCTTATGTGATGTTGATGGTATTTTCCGTGCTTGCATACATTTTTCAGGGCCGTGCTATGTACGCTGTGGCACAGCGGCGGGGCATCGAGAAGCCTTGGCTGGCTTGGGTTCCCGTGGGCAACTGCTGGATGATCGGCTGTATTTCTGACCAGTACCGCTATGTGAAGCTGGGTCAGGTGAAAAATAAGCGCAAGCTGCTGCTGTGGCTGGAGATCGGCGTCGTTGGCGCAACCGTGTTGGCAACGGTCGTGATGATCCTACTGGCACTGCGTGGCATGGATGTGTTTAACATGGATTACAGCGCCATCGATGGTGGCTCCGCAGAAAGCTATGCGGTGGCAATGCTGGGGATTTTGGCGGCCTGTTTTATACTGGTGGCTGTGTCCGTGGCGTATATGATCGTGTATTATATGGCGCTGTGGGATTATTTTCATTCCTGCAATCCGCAGTATGCCAAGCTTTTCTTCCTGCTGAGCGTTCTTGTGACTTATCCGCAACCATTCTTTATGTTTATGTGTCGAAACAAAGATCAGGGAATGCCTCTTCGCCGTTATGCGTTGCAGGAGTACCCGGAAGATTGGGAATAATTGCATATTGACACTAACACGCCCGTGAGTTGCTTCTCAGGGCGTGTTTTTTTGCAGAATGCGTGAAAAAATAGTTTTTTCTTGACCAGAGGAAATTATGAATGTATAATAAACACATCCCTTTGTTAATGGAGGATTTTGTATGAAAGCAACGAAAATTTGTAAACTCCTGCTGGTAGCGGTGCTTTGCGTAGCCATGCTGCTGCCTTATGTTCCTATGCAGGCTTCTGCCGCCAAGCTGGATAATTTCGATACCAGCGGCGATTTTTCCGGCGTGAAGCTTTCTGTCATTGGTGACAGTATCTCTACTTACTACGGTGTCACCAACTCGTCCACCTACAATCCGCTGTATAAGGTGACCAGCGAAGCTACGTTCGGTACCTACTACGGCAACACCTCCCACGGTGACTATTCCCAGTTCAGCCACGTCAAGCGGGCTGACACCTGGTGGCAGCAGGTTGTGGATACCTTGGGTATGGATCTGCTGGTCAACAACGCCTGGTCCGGCAGCTACATTTTGAAGGATACTGCTCAGAGCAATACCACCGAGTACGGCGCCGCTGGCTACAAGGATCGCAGCGTCAATCTGCACAAGGGCAGCACCAACCCGGACATCATTGCCGTGTACCTGGGCACCAACGATGTTGCCAACTATTCTTCCACCAACGTTGGCTCCAAGGCAGACATCGATACCGCTTCTGAGCGGAATGCGCTGTACAAGAGCGTCAACAGCTTCTCTACTCCTTCCTCTTCTGTGGCAGCTTACTACATTATGATCTCCCGTATGGTGGCCAAGTACCCCAATGCGGAAATCTACTGCATGCTGCCCACCATCTGCCTGGCTACTATGCCTGCCGGCAGAACCACCGCTTTGAATAACATGAATGCGGGTATTAAGTACATTGTTGATTACTACCAGAGTCAGGGCAAGAAGGTCTATCTGGTTGACCTGGACAGCGAGTGCAACATCGGTCAGCATGACACGGTGAAAAATCTCTACTACTGCAACAATGTTCACCCCAACCCCGAGGGTATGGATATGATCACCTCCTGCGTGATCAACGAGATCCTGGAGCACAGCACCAAGGGCAAGCAGACCGCTAAGAAGCATGCCATCACCACCAATTTGTCCGGATCCTTTATTGCCACCGGCCCGGTGCGCTATGGCATTGAGGGTAAGCCTTTGGAGCTGAATTTGCTGCCTTATATGGCAGGCAAGAGCATCGCAATTTCCGCAACCATGACCGATGCCTCTACCGGCAAAACAACCACCTATTCCGGCACGAACACCTTGTGTATTCCCGAGGTCACCGGCCCCATTACCATCAACGCCCAGCCGGCTTTTAACAATTTCGCCTGGAAGGCCGAAAGCTATGCGTTGGTCAGTCAGTTTGGTGCAGGTCTGAATTATAACAACACCAGCCTGGTCAGCGGTACCTTTACCGGTACCGCCAACAGCGACGGTACCTACACCGGCACCTGCTCCAGCGTCCAGTACAGTCTGGATGAGCCCGTGGTTTTGCAGCATGACAAGCCCTGGGTTCTGGAATGGCAGAGCGGTGGCAGCACCTATGCCGGCGGTATTATGCTGCTGAACAAAGACGCTGACAGCGGCACCGATGGCAATATGTACATTCATGTCACCCAGACCAATGTGTTCTTCGGCTACCGTGCCAACAGCATGTACCACAATGCGGGCGTGTCCTGGACCACCATCGCCAGCAAGCTGGGCTCCTCCGCCGGTGCGGACATCCGTAAGGAAGTGCTGAGCTTCAAGATTGTCAACAACCCCAATGGCAAGAATAACACCATGCGTCTGTATGTCAATGGTGTTGACATGGGCGATATGGGTCAGGTGAAGATGATCGGCTCCAGCGCTACCCACGCTTCTGTTGGCGACATCAACATTTCCGGCAAGGACTTCAGCTTCAATTATATCGGCTCTGCATCTCATCCGCTGAATAACTGCGCCGTCAACTACATCCGGGTCTGGGAAGACGGCCAGAAGGACTATGAACCCAGCTATGAAAACTATCGTTGGGAGCTGAACAGCGCCCAAAACGACTTCGTAACCTCCAACGATCCCGGCTATGCGGAAAACGGTCTGACTGCCCTGAAGGGCAGCATCTCCGGCGGTGAATTCAGCGACAGCGTGTTTGCCATGAACAAGACCGTCACCTTGCTGCATGATAAGGTATGGCGCATCGAGTGGGCCTCCGAGGGCGATTGGGTCGGCAACAGAAACGGCTCTATGATGCTGGCTACTGACTTGTATTACAAGGCCAATGGCGCTGCCTACCTGTACCGCCGTAACGCCAGCTATACCATCTCGTTGGGCGAATGGGCAGATGGCTATCACCACAACTACGGCGTGTATCTGGCTGACTACGGCATCGACGGTTCCGCCTACCACAAGTACGCTCTGGTCAATGAGTTGACCAAGGATGCCAACGGCAACGTCACCGATAACATGGTCTATCTGTATGTGGACGATGTGAAGATCAGCGCCATGGATACCCATTTTGTCAGCAGTGCCACCAGCGGCGAGAAATCTGACTGGGTCAGCGGCAAGGACTTTACATTCTCCTACCTGGGTACTACCGAGTTCTCCATCGGCGGCGTAAATCTGGAATATCTGGAAATTACCACCGAATGCACCCACGAATACGGCAATTGGAACGTAAAGGCGGCTACTTGTACCGCCGACGGCCTGAAGACCCGTACCTGCTCCATCTGCGGTAACGTGGAGGAGGAAGTCATTCCTGCCACCGGCCACAGCTACGGCGATTGGGTGGTCACCGACTCCACCTGCACCGCTAACGGCATCAAGGTCAAGACCTGCGTCAACTGTGGCGATAAGATCACCGAAACCATCGGTGCTACCGGTCACAGCTATGGCAATTGGGTCATCAGCAATCCTACCTGTACCGTCGACGGCAGCAAGACTAAGACCTGCTCCGGCTGTGGTGACGTGGTTACCGAAACCATCAAGGCATCCGGCCACAGTATGACCGAGCAAACCTTCGATGCCACCTGCACGGCTTACGGTTACACTGTTTACACCTGCACCGCTTGTGGTCACTCCTACACCGAAACCAATGTGGATGCCGGTATAGGTAATCACAACTTTGTCAACGCCATCTGCACCGCCTGCGGTGCCCATGAGGACGTGGGTGACTACTATCTGTTTGGCTACATTAACGGCGCAGATTATGCCTGCGAGAGCGATTATCAGAACATGGGCGAATATGTATTCGTCGATGGTAAGCTGACTGTCACCTTCAAGCAGGATAGCTATGTTGCCGTCAAGACTGAGGGCAACAAGCACTGGTATATGACCGATGGCTGGCAGGGGACCGAGGTTACCGGCGCAACCCTGTACCATTGTGAAACCATTTCCACCGATGATAAGCTGTTCGTTCCCGGTCACATGGTGATCACCTTCACCCTGACCGAAAACATCGACGGTACGCTGTCCCTGAGCTATACTGCAGAGCCCTGCGAGCATAGCTATACGGGTAAGCTGGACAAGGCTCCCACCTGCGACAGCGATGGCGCTATGACCATTACCTGCGCCAAGTGCGGTCACAGCTATGTGGATGTCCTGCCTGCTAGCGGTCATAGCTACTCCTCTGTGACTGTGGCTCCCACCTGCGAGAACGCCGGTTCCACCACCTATACCTGCGGCACTTGCGGCGACAGCTACACCGAGGAAATCGCTGCTCTGGGTCATGAGTATAAGGCAGTTGTCACCGCTCCTACTTGTGAGGATGCCGGTTACACCACCTACACCTGCGGCACTTGCGGCAACAGCTACACCGCTGACGAGGTAGCCGCTCTGGGTCACAGCTTCGCCAATGGCACTTGTGGCACCTGCGGTGCTGAGGATCCCAACTACGTTCCCGTGGTTGCTCCCACCATCGGTCTGAAGTACCCCAACCTGTCCCTGGAGGACACCGTTAAGATGAACGTGTTCTTC
>JAZONA010000021.1:0-2562 GCA_045654265.1 Faecousia sp. | reverse complement strand
GATGGGGATAAACTTATCGGTGGTGTTCAGCTCCTGCTCCACAGCTTCATCACAAAAGACCTGCTTCATGGCATCCTTGGTGATGGGCTTCATGGTCTCGGGGTCCAGCATGGGGGGCAAATCGGGCACGATGGCGGCCAGATTCATCCACGCCCGAGGCATTTCGTCTTCTTCCAAAAAAATCTTGTAGGGGATGGGTTCTTTGCTCATGATAATTCGCTCCTTTTTTGCGGACGGGAAATAAAAAAACACTCCCGTCCCATGATCTTTCATAGGACAAGAGCGATGCTCCTGCGGTGCCACCTATTTTCGTCTTACGACGCACTCAACGGCGTGCCAACACACGCCTACCGTGATAACGCCCGGTTCGCGTCCGACCTGACCTTACAGCTCAGCCGGCCCTCAAAAGTCCATTCACCAAAACTCCCGCTGCCGCGATCACACCCTCCGCAGCTCTCTGAAGCCTTCCGTCTTGGCTACTACTCTTTCTCATCGGTTTGATATATTGGTTTGATGATAGTCCCATTTGCCCCGTTTGTCAACCCCTTTTTTCTATCACCCTCCACCGCTGCGCTTTCCTTTACAAAAGCCCCCTGTCCAAAGGATGAAGTAGTCAATAGTTAGTAGACACAAAATAACCTAAGCCACCAGTTCTATTCGAAACAGGACTGGTGGTTTTCCATTTAGCTTGCGGACAGGTCGTTCGTTGTTGAAATAATAAATGGCTTGTTCGATAGTCGCTCTTAAATCCTCACTTTCCCAATAACGGAAGTGTTTTCGCAGCGCGTCCTTAAACCTGCCCCAAAAACTTTCCATAACGGCGTTGTCACGAGGGTTTCCGGCTCTTGACATACTTTGAATAACCCCGTATTCTTTAAGTAGGTTGCAATAACCTGCGGATGAGTACTGGACACCTTGGTCGCTGTGCAAAAGGACTTGGTGTTCGGTGCTCATTTTTCTTTTCAGAAGACGCTCTGCTGGTTTCATAACTAGGAAGTTGTCGAAAGTATCGCTGAGTTCCCACTCAACGATCTCATTGTTAAACAGATCGAGGTAGCCGGCGAGATAATACCACTTGCCGGCATGCTTGATGTAAGTAACATCTGTTACGATTTTTTGCATAGGCACCTCTGCCTTGAACATTCTGTTCAAAACATTAGGGTAACGGGTGTGCTCCAACCCTGGTGCAGATGGAGATTTGCTGCGTCTGGTATATCCGTGGATCCCTATCCGCTTCATAGCCTTCCAAACAGTAGGATCACTAACAATCCAACCAAATTCAAGGCATAGCTTGTCCTTGATCTGACGATATCCCATCATCGGGTGATGGGAATGGATGTCCCGAACATAGTCATCCAGGATCTTTTGTGTCTTTTCGTACCGGTTAAGCTGACCTGCACGTTTCAACCACTTATAGTAGCCACTGCGAGATACCCCATAGATTCTGCATAGTTCGATAATAGAATGATTGCTTGCCTGCTTTTGAATTTTAGCATACATTTCTTGGATCATCTTTTTTGGGCATCGCCCCCTTTTCGTTCGTTCAGTTTTTTTAGGCGAAGCACCTCGGCCTCTTTCTTGATCAGTTCCCGTTTTAGTAGCTCAATCTGATACTGTAATTGTTCTTCGTATGTTAGTTCTTTTCTCCGTTCGTATCTGGACAGGGGATTACCTGGCCTTTTCTTAACCTCTAAACCAGCCTCGCCCTCCTGCTCATACTTCTTAACCCATCGCATTACGGTGTGATGATCTACGATCCCTTTGACTTCATACTCCCAAGCGGAAGTTCCGGCTAACACCGCTTTTACGATAGCCAATTTTTCTTCTTTGCTTCTCAGCGTGTATTTTCTCGGCATATTACCACCTCTGATTCCTATTTTAACATAAAAACAATGGTAGACACTTTCGTGTCTACCATTGTTTTATCACTTCAGCGTTGCGGGTGGGCTTTTTGTATTGCTTGGGTGCGGTAGGGAAGCGGGCTCTGGCTGAAGGGATGCGAGGGGCAGGCGATTTAGAGCCCCCGCATCTGCCGATATTTTTCCCGGGTGGCGGCACCGCCCCGGATATGCCGCTGGTTTTTGTTGGTTTCCAAGATTTGATGCACTTGCGTATGTAGGCTGCGGTTGATTTGCAGCAGCCGGGAGGTCACATCCTTATGGACCGTGGATTTGCTGACGCCAAACTTCTTTGCCGCTGCCCGTACCGTGGCGCCGGTTTCGATGATGTACCGGGCGATTTCAATGCAGCGGTCCTCTCCCTGTTGATTCACGGATGCACACCTCCAAAGCTCTTTCGCTGGTTCATTCTATGCGAAAGACGGGGCCACTATGCTGGAAAGTGGATGGCTATTTGCTTTGGAGCGCAGAAAAAAACACCGCTTCACCTGTAGGTGATGCGGTGTTTTATGTTTCGGTTACATGCCGAGGGTTTTGCGATAGGCGGATTCTTCATCCACCTGGCCCACGGCGGAGAAACTGGCCTTGGAGAAGTCCAGCAGGCGGCAGGCCAGGGCGCGGACTTCTTCGCAAGTGACCTGGTCCACACCGGCTACCAGCTCGT
>JAZONA010000020.1:0-63105 GCA_045654265.1 Faecousia sp. | reverse complement strand
AACTGGAAACCGGCGTTTCCAAACGGAAACGCCGGTTTTTGGATTAGATTTCGATGTCCATCTTGGCGATGACAGCAGCGCAGCGCTTGCACAGGCCGTTTTCGTCGGCTTCCTCGGAGTGCATCCAGCAACGGGGGCACTTCTCGCCCTTGGCCTCGGACACGCCGATGGTCAGGTCGGGGAAGTTCACACCGGTGCCAACCTCAGCGCCCTCGGGAGCGGTTTCCCAAGCGCAGGCGGACACGATGCAGATCTCAGCCAGGTTCAGACCCTCGCAGGCGGCCATCAGAGCATCGGTGCCGGTCAGGGACACACGAGCCTCCAGGGCCTTACCGATGCGCTTGTCAGCACGGGCCTTCTCCAGCACGCCGTTGACATCCTGACGCAGCTTCATGACGGTAGCCCACTTAGCCATAGCGGCCTCGTCCAGTGCGTAAGCGTTCATGTCGCTGGGCATCTGGTTGAGCAGGATGTTGCGCACATCGTCAGCGTCGCTGTGGGGCATAGCCTGCCAGATTTCGTCGCAGGTGAAGGCCAGAATGGGAGCAAACAGCTTCGCCATGGCATCCACGATCAGATACAGAGCGGTCTGAGCGGAGCGGCGGCGGTTACCGGCAGCTTCGTCGCAGTACAGACGATCCTTGATGATGTCCAGATAGAAGCTGGACAGCTCAACCACGCAGAAATCGTTGATGATGTGGGAAACGTTGTGGAACTCGTAGCCGTTGTAGGCCTTGCGGACAGCGGTGATGAGGCTGCCCAGCTTGGTCAGCGCCCACTTGTCCAGCTCTTCCATGTCAGCGGCAGCGACCATGTCCTTGTTGGGATCAAAGTCAGCCAGGTTGCCCAGGCAGTAACGGGCGGTGTTACGGAACTTCAGGTAGTTCTGGGCGATCTGCTTGAAGATTTCCTTGGAGCAGCGCACGTCAGCATGGTAGTCCGAAGAAGCAGCCCACAGACGGACGATGTCCGCACCGAAGTCCTTGATCAGGTCGGCAGGATCTACGCCGTTGCCCAGGGACTTGTGCATGGCACGACCCTGACCGTCAACCACCCAGCCGTGGGTGAGAACCTGCTTGAAGGGAGCGCCCTGATCCAGTGCGCCAACGCTGGTCAGCAGGGAGGACTGGAACCAACCACGGTACTGGTCAGCACCCTCCAGATACACATCCGCAGGCCACAGCTCGGGGGTGCGATGCATCAGGGATGCGTAGTGGGTGGAACCGGAGTCGAACCAGCAGTCCAGGGTGTCGGTTTCCTTGTCGAAGGCAGTGCCGCCGCAGTGGGGGCAGGTGAAGCCATCGGGCACCAGCTCCATGGCATCCTTTTCGAACCAGACGTTGGAGCCGTGCTCATCAAACAGAGCGGAGATCTTGGCGATGGAATCGGGGTTGGACACGGGCTTGCCGCAGTCCTTGCAGTAGAATACAGGGATGGGCAGACCCCAACGGCGCTGACGGCTGATGCACCAGTCGGCCCGCTCGCGGATCATGCTGGTCATCCGGTCTTCGCCCCAAGCGGGGTACCACTGGACGTTCTCAATGGCCTTCACCGCCTGATCCTTGAAGGATTCCACGGAGCAGAACCACTGGGGAGTGGCACGGAAGATAACGGGCTTCTTGCAACGGTCATGGTGGGGATAGGAGTGGATGATCTCCTCGGAAGCAAACAGCATGCCGCTTTCGATCATATCCGCCTTGATGACGGGGTTGGATTCCTCGGTCTTCATGCCGGCATACTTGCCTGCATAGTCGGTGTGGCGGCCATAATCATCCACGGGCACCACCAGCTCCATGCCATAGCGCATGCAGGTCTGATAGTCGTCAGCACCGAAGCCGGGAGCGGTGTGGACACAGCCGGTACCGGAGTCCATGGTGACGTACTCAGCCCAGACCAGACGGGAGGTCTTGTCCAGGAAGGGATGCTTGGCGATCATGTTCTCGAAGAAGGCACCGGGGTAGGTAGCCAGCACTTCGTAATTCTCAAAGCCGCCCATCTTCATGGTCTTTTCCATGAGAGCCTCAGCCATGATGTAGGTTTCGCCGTTGTCGGCCTTCACCAGCACATAGCTGTCCCGGGGGTGCAGGCAGATGGCCATGTTGCCGGGCAGAGTCCAGATGGTGGTGGTCCAGATGACGAAGAAGGTCTTGCTCAGGTCGAAGCCTGCCAGCTTACCCAGGTCATCGGCCATGGGGAACTTGACGTAGACGGAGGTACAGGGATCGTCCTTGTACTCGATATCGGCCTCGGCCACGGCGGTGGCGCAGAAGGGGCACCAGGTAACGGGCTTCAGACCCTTGTAGATGAAGCCCTTGTCAAACATGCGGCCAAAGACCTTGACCTCCTGAGCCTCAAAATGCTTGTCCATGGTGCGGTAGGGATGCTCCCAGTCGCCCACGACGCCCAGACGCTTAAAGCCGCCCATCTGCTTCTGGATGAAGTCCTCAGCAAAGTCTTCGCAAGCCTTGCGGAATTCAGGCACGGACATATCCTTGTTCAGCTTCTTCTTGGAATTTTCGATGGCACGCTCGATGGGCAGGCCGTGGTTGTCCCAGCCGGGGACGTAGGGGGTGTAGTAGCCCATCATGGCATGGCTACGGACGATGAAGTCCTTCAGAGCCTTGTTCAGGGCGTGACCCATGTGGATATAGCCGTTGGAGAAGGGAGGGCCGTCGTGCAGGATGAAGGGGGGCAGATCCTTGTTCTTCTCCAGCAGGGTGTTGTACAGATCCAGCTCCTCCCAGCGAGCCAGCATACCCGGCTCACGGGCGGGAAGACCCGCCTTCATGGGGAAGTCGGTCTTGGGGGTGATGATGGTGTTTTTGAATTCCATTTGGAAATTCCTCCGTGTTGATATACATAATAAAGAGCGCCTTTGCCTCCAATAAGAGACAAAGGCGCATAAAACCTCTGCGGTACCACTCTTGTTCCGGTTTCCCGGCACTCTATGCGCTGTAACGGGCGAACCCGGCGCGGTCTACTGTTACTTCGGCGCGCTGCTCAAAGGGGATACCCGGCCGGACACTTTACTGCCTCGCACCAAACGGCAGCTCTCTGAAAAGCATTCACAGACGGACTTGTCCTTATCGTTGCAAATTGTTCAGTTAAATATTAACCCTTGTTGGGGTCGTAGTTGCGGCCGAACTGCAGGTTGGCAAACTTGCCGCTGCCGGTCTCGGACACGGGATGCTTGGGTTCGGGCTTGGGAGCCTTCTCCTCAGCGGTGCCCACCAGAGCCTCCAGATTCTGAGAAATCTCGTCAGCCATATCAATGTCGATATTCATGGGCTGCTTGGCAGGAGCGGCCTCGGGAGCCTTGGCAGGCTCGGGGGCGTTGTTCTCCCGAATCTTGGACAGAGCTGCCAGACAAGACTGCAGCTGTGCCTCGATGGCAGCGATCTGCTGGGTGGCCTGCTTCTTGGCCTCCTCCACACGCTCTGCCTCAGCGGCAATGAGGGCATCGTTGTTGCGAATGTTCTCAGCGGCGGCAATATTGGCCTCGTTGAGCATCTGGGTGCACTTGTTTTCTGCTTCCTTGACCATCATATCGCAGGTCTTCTGGGCATTGACAATGGCATCCTTCATGCTGGCTTCGTTGGCACGGTATTCCTCCAACTTGCCAACCAGAACACGCATCTTGCTCTTGAGCAGGGCGTTTTCTTTGTAAAGGGTAACATAGTCCTCAGTCAGAGGCTCCAGAAATTCATCCACAGCCTGCATGTCGTAACCACCGAAGGTGGCACGGCTGAAGGAAATCTGTTCTATCTGCTGCGGTGTAAACATAGTATGTCCTTCCTTTATCTGTCTTAGATGTAGCTTTCAGCTTCCTTAGGAATGTTTTCCAGGTCACCCACCACATCCATGTTGTGGGGGCAGAACAAATAGGTAGACTGGGCGATCTTGTTGACCTTACCGTCCAAAGCGTAGGCGCAGCCGGTAAGGAAATCCACTACACGGCGGGACAGAGCCTTGTCTACATTCTCCAGGTTGACGATGATGGCCTTGCGATCCCGGAGGTCATCAGCGGCCTTGGTGCAGTCGTTGAAGGCGCTGGGGCGGAACAGGACGACTTCCTGCTTGCCGGACTTCATATTCAGAACCTGACCGCTGAAGTTGCCGGACTTGGCAGGGGCAGCAGGCTCGGCGGCGATGGGGTCGGCATCTACATTGCGGGAGCGGCGGGGTGCCTCCTCCTCGTAGCCTTCCAGACCGTCATCGTAATCATCGTACTCGTCATCGGAATAGGGCTGTGCGAACTTCTTCACATTATCCCAAAAGCTCATGGTTGTTTCCTCCTATATGTTGACATCAATTCTTGGTATAGTCCCTGGGGCCAAAGATTGCGGTGCCCACACGAATCATGGTGCTGCCGCAGGCAATGGCATCGGCATAATCACCCGACATGCCCATGGACAGAAAGTCCATAGATACATTATCGTATTTTTTTGCCGTTATGTCAACAGCAAGGTTGCGAATTTTTTGAAAAAATTTGTCGTTATCACCCGATTTTTCGCAAATTGGGGGGATGGCCATGAGTCCACGGACGAAAATATTGGGAAAATCGTGGATTTTTCCCAGAATGGGAAGGATATCATCAATGCCGAATCCGCTCTTGCTTTCTTCCTCACCTACGTTGATTTCCAGCAAAATATCCTGCACGATGCCTTGCTTCTGGGCTTCGGACTGAATGCACTCCAGCAGTTTCAGCCGGTCAACACTCTGGATCAGATCCACTTTACCCACCACCTGCTTGACCTTGTTGGTTTGCAGATGGCCGATGAAGTGAACGGGGGCACCTGCGTAGGCATTCTCGGAGAGCTTCAGGGTCAGCTCCTGCACCCGATTTTCACCACAGCAGTCTACCCCTGCGGCGATGGCCTGACGGACGGCATCGGAGTCATTCATTTTGGTGGCGGCGCACAGCAGAATTTCATCGGGATTCCGTCCGCAGGCAATGGCTGCCTGACGGATCTGCGCCTTCACAGCGGCTACATTTTCGGTAATGGACATGGTGTTCGTCCTCTCTATTTATAGTATTGCAGGGCAAAATAAAAAAGCAACGGAATTGCTCCGTTGCTTTTTTGTATCGTCAGATGGCGGCGGATTTCAGCTGCTTCATAGGTGCCAGAGTGGAGATGGCATGCTTGTAGATCATCTGCTGCTTGCCGTCGGTCACCAGCACCACCACAAAGCTATCAAAGCCCGTGACGATTCCCCGGAGCTGGAAGCCATTCATCAAAAACAGCGTCACCGGAATCCGTTCCCGGCGCACCTCACATAAAATGGCATCCTGTAAATTGATTGTATCGGACATAAGTATACCTTCTTTCTTTGGGATACTTACATCTTAGCATGGTTTATTTGTCGGTTTCCTGAATAATCCGTCGTGCTGCAGGAAGAATTTCTTCCCGGTCACGGATCAGCCAGTGCATATTGGGATTGCGCCGGAACCAGGTCAGTTGGCGCTTGGCGTAACGACGGGAGGATTGCTGCACCATGGCGGCGGGTTCCGCAATGGTGCCATTGCCTTCCAGCGCAGATACAAATTCCTTGTAGCCGATGGCCTGCATGGCGGTGCATTTGGCAGGCACGCCTTCCGCAAGCAAATCCTGAATTTCCTGCACCAGACCCATTTGAAGCATAATATCCACCCGTAAATCGATGCGCCGATACAGCTCGCTGCGTTCGGCAAGATCGATACCCAGCCACAAGGGTTCGTATTTCGGCGGAATTGCCTGGGTTTTCAGGTTATGGGCGGTCATGGTCTCACCAGTCTCCAGATAAATTTCCAACGCCCGGATGATCCGCTTGCGATCGGAAAGATGAAGCCGTGCGGCGGTGTCCGGGTCGATTTCCCGGAGCCAGTTCATCAGCGTTTCAATGCCCTCCAGGTCAGCCCGTGCTTCCAGTTCCTCACGGCGACCGGTGGAAGGGCAGGGGGCAAAAGCATTGCCCCGAATCAGAGCATCCATGTAAAGTCCCGTGCCACCTGCGATGATGGCAGTCTTCCCACGACCAAGAATATCCTGCAGGATGGGGTCAGCCATTTCGCAGTAGCGACTGACGGAAAAATCCTCCCAGGGCTCCGCTACGTCGATCATGTGGTGGACGATTCCGTCCATTTCTTCCAGTGTGGGCTTGGCGGTGCCGATATTCATGCGGCGGTAGATCTGCATGGAGTCGCAGGAAATCACTTCGCCATGGAATTCTTTGGCCAGCTCTACTGCCAATGCCGTTTTGCCGGAGGCTGTGGGACCGGCGATGCAAATAATCTTATCCATAGTGCGTCAAATGGCGAAATGCACGAAAACTGTAAAAATTACCAGCACCACAGCGGTGATCAGGCAGTACAGTGCCGCTTTGCGGTTTTTGCGCCACTGCTGAACCGTCTGTATAGCCATCAGCAAAGCCATCAGCGCCGAAAGGACTTCCAAGTCCATGGCGATCAGCTTGCAGATGTTTAAAATGCCGAGAATTAGCATGGCTATTACCAAAATGATGGTAACTATCAGAGCTACGCGCTCGTATATACGCATTCTTTTCCATATACGTTGGATGTTGTTCATGAGAGAACCTCCAATTATGCTCGTTTAAATTGTTTTTCCAGTTGTTTTTTGCTTAGGGTGATACAAATGGGCCGACCGTGGGGACAGTGCTTCAGATCCTCCCGGCTCATTACCTGCTTGGCAAGCGCCAGAAGCTCCTTTTCATCGGTGTGCCAGCCGGCCTTGATGGCGGCTTTGCAGGCCACGGTGTGAAGGATCTCATCCCGGACAGTATCCTTGGTGTCGTGGCGGCCACGGAGCAGGTCTGCCGCCAGCTCCTCGGCGGCCTGGGCGGCATCGTCGGGGGACAGATCCATGGGGATCTGCCGAAGCAGGATGGTGTTGTCACCGAATTCATCGATGTCAAAGCCCAGTTCCTCCAAGATAGGACGGTTGGACAGTAGTTCGGCCGATGCCTCCGGGCTGAGCCGAACGGGGATGGGGGTCAGCAATGCCTGAGAGCTGATGGACTCCTGATTGGCCTTCAGCTTCTCAAAGAGGATCCGCTCGTGGGCGGCATGCTTGTCGATGAGATAGGCGTTGTCGCCCTCTTCTATTATAATGTAGGAATTGTACAGCTCGCCAACCATGCGCCATGTAATCTCTTCGGGCATGGGCAGCGCTTCCTGAACAGTTTCTGCTTCAGGCTCGTGGACAGGCGCCGGTGGCTGAGGAGCGAAAAATGTCATCGGCTCCGGCGGTGCAATGGGTTGTACCGGTGCCGCAGGCTGAGGAATCAGCGTGTATTCCTTCAGCTCCGGCAGCTTCGCCACGGTAGCGGTAGCAGTTTCGGGCTTGGGCTGAGGTGCCTGCTGAATAGCGGCGGAGAAGGTCTTGAATTCCGCCGGGGTCATGGTGCGGAAGAAGTCTTGCTTCTTGGGCTCTGCCTTGGGAGGCATTGCCGGCGGAGGCACCACGGGCTGTGCAGGTTTCGCAAACTGCACCTGAGGACGGTCGGGGGTCTTGTTCAGCGCACCCAGAACGCCATAGTGAACACAGTCAAAAACCGCCTTTTCAGAGAGGAATTTTACCTCGGTCTTGGCAGGGTGGACGTTCACATCCACCCCATTGGCAGGAACGCTCAAATGCAGTACGCAGGCGGGGAATTTGCCTACCATGATTTGATTGCGGTAGGCTTCCTCTAGCGCTGCAATAAGCAGACGGGACTTCACCGGCCGGTCATTGACGAAAAAAGTCTGCAGATTCCGGCTGGGACGGGCATCGGTGGGCTTGGAAACGTAGCCACGGAGGGAGTAGCCCTCCCAGCGGCTTTCCACTTTGATCATCTTGGCGCACTCACGGCCGTAGACGCAGTACACCGCTGCTTCCAGTCCGCCGGTGCCGGGGGTCTGGAGGGTCTGCTTGCCGTCCCGGATGAAGGTGATGGACACCTCCGGATGGGCAAGGGCCTGCAACTGCACAGCGGCGGCCACACGGCTACCCTCCACAGAGTCGGACTTCATAAATTTCATCCGAGCCGGGGTGTTGAAAAACAAATCCCGGATGATGATGGTGGTGCCGTCGGGGCAACCGGCCTCGCTCTCCTCGGTGACGACACCGGCTTCCAAATGCAAACTGGTGCCGGTCAAGCTGCCGGGAGTTTTGGTCAGCAGGTCGATGCGGCTGACGGAAGCAATGGCGGCCAAGGCTTCGCCACGGAAGCCCATGGTGCCGATGGCCGCCAAATCTTCCGCAGTACGCAGCTTGGAGGTTGCATGGCGCAAAAATGCCGTCCGGGCATCCTCAGGTGCCATACCGCAGCCGTTGTCCGTGACCCGAAGGAAGGTCATGCCGCCGTCACGAATCTCGATGGTGACTTTGGATGCACCGGCATCTACGGCGTTTTCCAGCAGTTCTTTCACCACGGATGCAGGCCGTTCCACCACCTCGCCGGCGGCGATGAGGTTGGCAATATGGGGGGATAATTGCATGATTTTTGGCATAATATCACCTCGAAGACAGCATGCCGATGGCATTTACGGCGGTGTGAATCAGGATGGGGGCATAGATGCTTCCGCTGCGCTCGTAGGCCCAGGCCAGAGCAATGCCGGCAGGCAGGTACTGGACGAAGCAGAGGAGCAACATCCAAATGTTGTAGCTGCCGATGTAGCCCATCACATGAATGAATGCAAAAAATACGGTGGAAATGGCGTAGGCCAGCAGGCGGTTGCGTCTGTGCAGAGAACCGAAAATCAGCCCCCGGAACAGCACTTCCTCTGCCATCGGCACCAGCAAAACCGTGCCGATAGCCATAAGCCAGAAATGGTTTTGGGAGGTAACGGCGATGCTGGCGTCATTGACGTTGAAAAAGTCAGGGAACAGCCGGGTAATGGCAAAGGAAATGACAAAATTCGCCGTCCAGTAGGCAACGTATCCAATTCCAGCGCAGGTAAGGGTGGCACCGATGTTCTTCAGAGTGTGCTGAAGATTTTGCCACAGAAATGTCCGAAAAATCAGAAATACCGCCGCAAAGTTAATCAAAAAGTAAGAAAAATCCAAGTAGGCATCAGGGATGGATGGCGCGAATTTCTGGGCAAGCAATACCAAAATTGAGCCCAAAAACACCAACTCAAACCCCAAATACCGGGTTCCCCAGCGGATTTGTTTGGTTGTGAGAGAAACGGGCAGTTCGTGTTTCATAATCAATCCAACATTCTTTTCAGCTTGTAAAGCTCGTTCATAGCCTCGATGGGGGTCAGCGTTTCCACAGTCAGAGCGCTGAGGGCATCGCAAACCTGCTGAGAACGCAGATCCAGCATACTGATCTGATCCTCCGGTTCTTGCACTTTGACGACTTGCTGTACACCGCCCTCGCTTTCCAGTTCCGCAAGAATTTCCCGGGCACGGGTGACCACGCCGCTGGGCAGACCAGCCAGCTTGGCAACCTCCACGCCGTAGCTGTCATCAGCGGCGCCGGGGACGATTTTGCGCAGGAAAATCATCTGGTCGCCACGCTTTTTTACGGCGATATTGTAATTTTTTACATTGGGCAGTTCCTGCTCAATGGTGGAAAGCTCGTGGTAATGGGTGGCAAAGAGGGTCTTAGCACCTAGCTTTTTGGGGTTGGCGGCATATTCCAGCACCGCACGGGCGATGGCCATGCCGTCGTAAGTAGAGGTGCCACGGCCAATCTCGTCCAGAATCAGCAGACTCCGGGAGGTGGCGTACTTCAAAATGGAGGCCACCTCGCTCATCTCCACCATGAAGGTGGACTGGCCGGAAGCCAGATCATCGCTGGCACCGATCCGGGTGAACACCCGATCAACCAGACCGATTTTGGCGGACTTGGCAGGCACAAAGGAACCCATCTGCGCCATCAGCACGATCAGCGCCACCTGACGCATATAGGTGGATTTACCAGCCATGTTGGGGCCGGTGATGATGGAAACCTGATTGTCGGCGGCACCCAGACGGGTGTCGTTGGGAACAAACAGAGTATCTTTCAGCATTACTTCCACCACTGGGTGACGGCCATCGGTGATGGAGATTTCTCCATTCAGGGTGATTTCCGGGCGGCAGTAGCCCCGCTGAATGGCCACGGTGGCCAGACTGCACAGAGCATCCGCCGAGGCCACTGCACCGGCGCTCAGCTGGACACGGGCGGCTTGAGCGGCCAAGAATTCCCGAAGCTGAGTGAAAATCTGGTACTCCAATGCGGTGAGCCGATCCTTGGCGGTGAGTACCTGATCTTCCAGCTCTTTCAGCTCCTGGGTGATGTAGCGCTCGCAGTTGGCAAGGGTCTGCTTGCGGATATAGTGACCGGGAACCTGATCCATAAAGGATTTGGAAACTTCGATATAGTAACCGAAAACCCGGTTGTAGCTAACTTTTAAGGTGCGAATTCCGGTCTTTTCCCGTTCTGCCGCTTCGATGGCAAGAATGGTACCGGAGCCGCCTTCCATGATGTCCCGAAGCCGGTCGGCCTCGGCGTTGGCACCCTTGCGGATGATGCCGCCTTCCCGAACGGTCAGGGGAGGCTCGTCCACGATGGTGTTTTCGATGAGGGCGGCGCAGTCGCCCAGAGGATCAATGGATTGCTCCAGCTTGCGCAGCAGAGGAGATTCGGTGGTGGCGAGCTGTGCCTTCACAAGAGGCAGCGCCCGCAGACCCTTGGCCAAGGCCAGCAGATCCCGGCAGTTGACAGTGCCGGTGACGATCCGGGTCATGACACGCTCCAGATCGGTCACGTCCTTCAGCGCTTCAATCAGTTCGCCACGGCAGATGGGGCTGCTCACCAGCTCCTCCACGGCGGTCTGTCGGCGGCCGATCTCTACCGCATCCAGCAGAGGCTTTTCCAGCCAACTGCGGATCAGTCGTCCGCCCATGGCGGAGTGGGTCTTGTCCAGCACCCACAGCAGAGTGCCCTTCTTTTCCTTGGAACGCATGGTTTCTGTCAGTTCCAGATTCCGACGGGCGTCCAGATCCAGCTCCATGAATCGGCCGGTGGTGTAATATTGCAGCTCGCGAATGTGGGCAAGGTCATTTTTTTGCAGAGTCAGCAGGGTTTGCAGAAGGGTACCGGCGGCAATGATAGCCGCAGGCAGACCGGTAAGACCCAACTGTGCCAAAGGCTGACCGAAATGCTTCTGCAGAAGCTCTTCAGCGGCATTCAGGTCAAACTGCTCCGGTTTGCCCTCGTCCACGCAGCAGCTCAGCCGGCGGAAAAGGGCATCGTCCATGGCGCTGTCGTGAACGCCTGCACCGCCACGGATGACCTCGGCAGGAGAAAATCTGCCCAGCTCCGATGCAGCGGCGGCAATGTCGGCGCAGACGGTGACGAAAAAGGCACCGGTGGACACATCACAGAAGGCAAGGCCAAATTTGCCACCCTCACCGTAAAGGCAGGCCATGTAGTTATTCTTGCTTTCGTCCAGCATGCAGCTTTCGGTGACGGTGCCGGGAGTCACCACACGGGTGATGTCCCGCTCCACCAGACCCTTGGTGGTGGCAGGATCCTGCATCTGCTCGCAGATGGCGACCTTGTAGCCCTTCTGCACCAGCCGGGCGATGTAGGCATCCACGCTGTGGTGGGGAACGCCGCACATGGGAGTCTGCTCCTCCTTGGGCTTGTTCCGGTCACGGGTGGTCAGGGTCAGGTCAAGCTCCTTGGCGGCCACCCGGGCATCCTCGTCGAACATTTCGTAGCAGTCGCCCAGGCGGCAAAACAGAATGCAGTCCTGATTCTTTTCCTTTATTTCATTGTACTGCCGCTTCATGGGGGTAAGTTCAGCATTAGCCATGGACGTGACCTCTTTCTGTAATGTTATAACTGGCCGGTAAGGCTCCAGGTGGTGCAGCCGGTGATGGTGATATTCTGGTAGGTGCCGATGAGGGCTTCCTGGCCTTCAAAGCGCACCAGCCGTCCACCCTCGGTACGGGCGGTGAGCAGGCTGCCGTCCATGCCGTCTACCAGACAGCGCATGGTTTTGCCCACATAAGCACCGTGAATCTCTTCGGAAATCCGGTTCTGCACAGCGCACAGCTTGTCGAACCGGCGGTTTTTCTCCTCCTTGGGAGTGGGGTCTTCCATGGAAGCCGCGGGAGTGCCGTGCCGGGGGGAGAAAATGAAGGTGAACAGAGAATCGTAGCGAACGGCTTCGATCAGGGAGATGGTTTCCTCGAATTCTTCCTCGGTTTCTCCGGGGAAGCCCACGATCACATCGGAAGTCAGCACCAAATCGGGCATGGCGGATTTGGCATAATCCACCGCCGCCAGATACTTCTCCCGGTCGTAGTGCCGGTTCATGGCCTTCAGCACCCGGGAAGAACCGGACTGGAAGGGCAGGTGAAGCTGCTTGGCGATCTTGGGATACTTGGCCATGGTGTCGAAAAGCTTTTGACCGGCATCTCTGGGATGACTGGTCATAAAGCGGATGAGGAAATCGCCGTCCAGCTCTGCGATCATGGCGAGCAGGTCGGAAAAATCCACGCCGCAATTCAAGTCTTTGCCATAGGAATTGACGTTCTGACCCAGCAGGGTGATCTCCCGGCTGCCTCCGGCGATCAGTTCCCGGCACTCAGCCAGAATATCCTCCGGCTTGCGGCTGCGCTCACGACCCCGGACGTAGGGCACGATGCAGTAGGTGCAGAAGTTGTTGCAGCCGTACATGATGGACACCCAAGCCTTCAGCTTGTTGTCCCGGATTTGGGGCAGACCCTCGGCAATGGAGCCGGGTTCGTCCTCAACGTAAAATTGACGCTTGCCCTTACTCAGCACGTTCCACAGAATCTCCGGGAACTGCCACAGATGGTGGGTGGAAAATACGCCGTCCACATGGTGGTAGCTCTTTTTGATCCGCTCCCAAACGATCTGCTCGCCGGCCATACAGCCGCACAGGAAAATTTTCTGTCCCGGATGGCGGCGCTTGGTGTGCACCAGCGCACCCAGATTGCCGAACACACGCTGTTCTGCGTGTTCCCGGATGGCGCAGGTGTTCATTACCACCACGTCGGCACCCTCGGCTTCTTGGACAATTTCGTAGCCGCTTTGCGCCAAAAGACCCCGAATCCGCTCGGAATCCGCCTCATTTTGTTGGCAACCATAGGTTTCCACATAGGCGCGGGGGACGGCATCTTTTTCCCGCCAGTAGGCGGCGATGTTGTCACAATATTGAAACTGCTGTTGCAGCTGTTTTTCAGAAATTACGGTGGTTTTGCAGGTCATGTGTAAAACTCCCCAATCATACTATCTCAATAAATCATAATAGCATTTTTTTACGGATTTTGCAAGTGCCGTTAATTGTAAATAAAGTGTGTTTTCTCTTGAAAATGTGCTTTTGTCGTGGTAGACTGGACAAAAACGCCCGGGAGGGGATATCGTGAAGGAAAAAAACACCCAGCTTCGCCCGTGGATACTGGTGACGGCCATTGCCGCAGCGGTGATTTTGGCACTGAGCATGGCAATTGTGATTTGGTGGAGCACTGCCGGTGTGGAGAGTTTTGATGAGGGTATTTCGCTGGTGAGCGATGTGTTCAAGCCAAAGAAAAATGATGTAAATTATAAAAAAACCTACTCCGTTTCCAATAAAAAGCTGGAAAAGAAGCAGGATAAAGTTGTGGCAACTATCGGAGATCGTACTTTGACCAATAGTGAACTTCAGGTGTACTACTGGACAGAGGTCTACGACTTTTTGCAGGACAACGGCTATCAGGCGGTATATCTGGGCTTGGACTACACCCAGCCGCTGGACGAGCAAAGCTATGTGGGCGGTGAGGGCACTTGGCAACAGTTTTTCCTCAGCCGGGCGCTGAATACTTGGCACACCAATCAGGCTATGGCACTGTTGGCGGAGAAAAACGGCATTACGTTGGAAAAGGAATATCAGGATGACCTAGCCAATATGCGTGGCAACCTGACTCAGGCGGCCATCAGCGCAGGCTTTACCAGCATCGATGCTATGCTCCAAAAGGATTTCGGCGCAGTTGCCACCTATGAGGATTACTATCAGTATATCGTCTTGCGCTACAGCGCTTCCGGGTATTTTGCGGAAAAGTATAATGCTTTTGATGTGTCCGAGGAAAAATTGGAGGCGTATTTTGCCCAGAATGAGGCAGAATTGAAGGCCAACGGCATTACCAAGGACAGCGGCGATGTGGCGGATGTACGGCACATTCTGATTCCGGTGACCGGGGGCAAGGAGAATGCCAGCGGCAACATGGTCTACTCCGAGGAGGACTGGGAAGCCTGCTGCAAGGAGGCGCAGGAACTGCTGGATGAGTGGCTTGCCGGGGATGCTACTGAGGATCGCTTCGCGGAACTGGCGAAGAAGCATTCTCAGGACGAGGGATCCAGGGATAACGGAGGTCTGTATCGGAGCATTACCAAGAAAAGCGGCTTCGTAAAAGAATTTTTGGATTGGACGCTGGATGAAAGCCGTGAGGTGGGCAATTACGGCCTGATCCGCACGGAGTACGGCTACCACATCATGTACTTTGTGGGTAGCGAAGCCCAGTGGCTGAGAGAGTCCCGGGAGGGGCTGCGCTCGGAACTGTCCGAGGATGTCTGGTCTAATGCAAGAGCCCAGTACCCCATGGAGGTCACATATAAAGATATTGTCCTTGCTGAGGTAGAGCTTGGCACGAAATAAATATAAAAAACCGGCCTTGGGCGGAGCGCCATAGTGAGAAGCCGCCTGAAAAGGCGCATATCTGCGCCATCCTGCGTTAAAAAAGCTGGAAATACACCAAGTATTTCCAGCTTTTTTGCCTTGGCGGACACAAATATTCGCTCTTTTCAGGTGCTACGCAGTTTTGAAGTGACAACTTTTTCTCAAGACGAGTAACAAAATTCCCGGAATGCTTGACGCATTTCGGGAATTTTTTGCGAAGTATTGAGGAAAAGGGGACGTTCAAAACCGGCTTCGCACTATGGTGCTCCGCCCTGTTGGCCGGTTTTTGCATATTACCATGGTTTTTGCAGACTGGGCAAAAGGGGAAGTGTTGCGAAAATTTCTTCTACGACCCCCTGATATTGGGCGAAATCCGTGGATTTTCGCAGAGCCTTGAACAGCTTCTCGCCGCCGCCGAACTTGTGGGCTAAGTAAAACCAATTTTCCTTCAGCCGGGACATGGCGTTGCGCTGAGAGCCGAAAACTTCGGTGTAGGTATCCAGCAATTCATCGTGAAATGCTTTCAGGGTATCGATTTTGGTGCCGCCCCGGAGCATGCCCGGATCTGCGATCAAGCCTCGTCCCAGCATCACGCCGGAAAGATTGGAATATTTTTGCGTGATTGCGTCGATGTCCTCCAAGGAGCAAAGATCGCCGTTAAAACAAAGGGGATTTTTGCTGACGGATACGGCGTAATCAAAACACGCCATGTGCAGGGGATTCTTGTAAAAATCCTTACGCACCCGGGGATGAACGGTCAGCTCATGGATGGGATAGCGGTTAAAAATCTCCATGAGTTTGGGGAAATTCTCGTCATCGTCCACGCCCAGCCGGGTTTTGACGGAGATGGGCAGCGGCGCATCGGCGAACACCGCCTCGAAGAACCGATCCAGCGCATCCAAATCCCGGAGCATTCCGGCACCTTTTCCCTTGGCAACCACCGTTCCCGAAGGGCAGCCGATATTCAAGTTCACTTGTTCATATCCCCGATCCCGGCAGACCTGCGCCGCCCAGAGAAAATCCTCCGGTACTTTGGTCATGATCTGTGGCACCGCTGTGAAGGAAACGCTGCCCGCCATGGGCAGTTCCCGGTCTTCTTTTCGAGTCAGGCACCGGTGGATGGTGGGGGAGAAGAAGGGCATATAGTACCGGTCCACACCGCCGAAATGCTTGTGGTGCAGCCGGCGGTACACGCTGTCGGTAAGTCCTTCCATGGGAGCAAAATAGTATTGCATAGGGTTACCTCGCAAAAAAAGGGCGTGCATGGCTGCACGCCCTTGATTTAGATTTCCATGATAACGGGCAGGATCATGGGGTTACGTTTGGTATGCTTGTACAGATAGCCGCTGAGGTCGTTCTTGATGGCGGACTTGATGGTCGCCCAATCCCGGCTCCGCCGACGGCTGCACCGGTCGATGGCTTCCAGAGCCACCTCACGCAGCTCGTCCATCAGCTCCTCGGACTCCTTCACATAGATGAAGCCACGGGTGATGATGTCGGGGCCGGTGATGATGCTGCCGTCCTGACTGCTCAGGTTCACACACACAACGATCATGCCATCCTGTGCCAGATGCTTCCGATCCCGAAGCACCACACTGCCAACATCGCCAACGCCGGTGCCGTCTACGAACACCTTGCCGGCAGGGACGGTGCCATTGACCTTGCAGGTTTTGCCGGTAAGCTCGAATACGGTGCCGATCTCGCCAATCTGAATCTGCTTGGGGGTCAGGCCCATGGACTTGGCCAGCTTGCCATGGATCTGCAGGTGCCGCTGTTCGCCGTGAACCGGCAGGAAGAATTTCGGTCTTACCAGACCCTGAATGATCTTCAGCTCCTCCTGGCAAGCGTGTCCGGAAACGTGCAGACCCTCGCTCTTTTCGTAGACCACCTCGGCACCCTTGCGGTACAGCTCGTTGATGATTCTGGACACCGCCTTCTCGTTGCCGGGAATGGCGGAAGCGGAAATGATGATCCGGTCACCGCAGGTGATGTCCACCTGCTTGTGGGTGGAGAAGGCCATCCGGTACAGAGCGGACATATTCTCGCCCTGAGAACCGGTGGACACGATGACCACCTTGTTCTTAGGAAGGCTCTTGATAGCGCCCAGCTCTACGATGGTGCCGGCAGGCACCTTGATATAGCCCAGCTCCTGGGCGACCTTCAGCATATTTTCCATGCTCCGACCGCTGACGGCAACCTTACGGCCGTAACGGTGAGCGGTAGCAAGAACCGCCTGAATCCGGTGCATATTGGATGCAAAAGTGGTGACGATGATCCGCTGATCGCAGTTCTTAAACTGCCGGTCAAGACTCTCGGCAACCAAAGTTTCGCTGGGGGTGTAGCCCTGACGCTCCACGTTGGTGGAGTCGGCCAGCAACGCCAACACGCCCTCGTTGCCCAGCTCACCCAGACGGGCAAGGTCGATCATGCCGTCTTTGGCGGTGGGGTCGATCTTGAAGCCACCGGTGAAGATCACAGTACCCACGGGGGTTTTGATGGCGAAGGCCACCGCATCGGCGATGGAGTGGTTGACGTGGATGAATTCCACAGTGAAGCAACCGGCCTTGACTACGTCACCGGGCTTGTGGGTGTGAAGCTTGACGGTGCCGGCCAGACCATGCTCTTCCAGCTTCAGCTTGATGGGACCGTTGGTCATGGCGGTGCCGTGGATGGGGCAATTTACCTGCTGCATGCAGTAGGGAATAGAACCAATATGATCTTCGTGACCGTGGGTGATGAACATACCCCGCAGCTTCTTCTGGTTGGCAACCAGATAGGAAAAGTCCGGGATCACCAGATCCACGCCGTACATATCTTCATCCGGGAAGCCCACGCCGCAGTCTACTACGATCATGTCCTTGCCGTATTCCAAAACAGTGATGTTCTTGCCGATCTCATCCAGACCGCCAAGGGGAATAATTTTCAGTTTTTCTGCCAAATGATATACTCCTTTCAAAAATGAAGGCCATCCTGATTGTCATCCTGAGCGAGCGTAGCGAGTCGAAGGATCTACACAAGTAATCTGGTGCGAAGATTCTTCGACTCCGCCGCAAAGCGGCTCCGCTCAGAATGACATAAATATGAAAATGGCCGCAACAAATACGGGCAACCGCTGTTCGATCCCGTGGCCCCGTATCGCCTTGGGAAGGAAAAACGCCCGCATGAATGTGAAATTTCGGTCAGGAGCCTGCCGCTCCAAGCTGCCCGGGTCTGCCCACCCGGCGCATACTACATATAGTATAACACATTTTTCTTGAAATGTACACAGGAATTTTTCGGGTAGATTCGCCGAAAAACTTCCATGGTTTTTTTGGAAAATCAGCGAAAAGCTGTTGCACCTTTGGAAGAAGTTTGCTATAATGGGCAGATACTATAGCTATATTGGGTTATGATACCCTTTAGGAGGCGAGGATATGAATAAAAAGCTCGGCAGAATGCTGCAACCCAGTATGGGACTGTATTTTATTATGCTGGTGTGCTTCTGTGTGGCCGCGGTATTCATGCAGTATTATGTGTTGGCCATTGTGGAGGCGGTGCTTACTGCAGGTCTGTTTGTATTCTATATGATCCGCAAGAACCGCCGGAATCGGGAGGTTCAGGACTTTATCAAATCCACCTTCAATACCCTGGACGTGGCGAAAGGCGCGGAAAGCCCCTTCCCCATGGTGCTGACCCGTTTGGTGGATGGTGGTATCATTTGGAGCAACGAAAAATTTGCTTCCGTCACCGGTTTCCGGGAGAAGCTCCATGAGCAGCGTATTGCGGATATCCTGCCCACCTTGTCTATGGACTGGCTGGTGTCCGGTAAGAGCGAGTGCCCCTACGATGTCACTGTGGGCAGCCGTCGCTACCGGATCTACGGCACCACCATCCGCACCGAGGACAGCGGTGCCAACGTGCTGGGTATGCTGTATTTTACGGATCTGACGGAGATGTATCAGGTGCGGGATGAGTATATCCGCAGCCGGCCCGTGGTTTCCATTATTCAGGTGGATAACTACGAGGAGCTGACCATGAACCTCTCCGAAAGCGCTATTTCCACCATGAATGCCCAGATCAACGATACCATTACCAACTGGACGGATGATTACCATGGTCTGCTGCGCAAGCTGGAGCGCAACCGGTATCTGTTTGTTTTTGAAAAGAAGTATCTGGAGGATATGCAGACCCAGAAGTTCCCCCTGCTGAAGGCCATCCATGAGGTGGTCAATCCTACCGGTCTGGCTGCATCCATTTCCTTCGGTCTGGGCGTGGACGGTGCTACCTTTGAAGAAAGCTACAATTTTGCATCTTTGTCCATCGAAATGGCCCTGAGCCGTGGCGGTGACCAGGCGGTTATCAAGGATCGGCTGAACTTCTCTTTCTATGGTGGACGTGCCAAGGAGGCAGACCGCCGCAGTAAGGTTCGCTCCCGTGTTACCTCCAACTCCCTGATGGAGCTGATCGGTCAGAGCAGTCAGGTGTTTATTATGGGTCACCGGAATGCGGATCTGGATGCTCTGGGCGCCGCTGTGGGTATTGCCTGCATGTGCCGCAAAAAGGGCAAGAAAGCATACATCGTGCTGGATCGGCAGAAAAATGCCGTCGGTCGCCTGCTGGAAGAGATCGATGCTGTGCCGGAGTATAAGGATGCCATCATCTCCGGTGAGGAAGCCCTGCTGCAGTGCGATCCTCGCTCGACGTTGGTGGTGGTGGATACCAACCGCCCGGATCAGGTGGAGAGCAAACCTCTTCTGGAAGCCATTTCCCGTGTCTGTGTGGTGGATCACCACCGCAGAGCAGCGGATTATATCGAGTCTGTGGTGGTTAACCTCCACGAGCCCTATGCATCCTCTGCTTCGGAGTTGGTGACGGAGCTGCTGCAGTACGCCGTGGAAAAGCCCGATGTTTTGCCCATTGAAGCCAAGGCTCTGCTGGCAGGCATCTTCCTGGATACCAAGAATTTCAACGTTCGTACCGGTGAGCGCACCTTCGAGGCCGCCGCTGTGCTGAAGCGCTTGGGCGCTGACACCACCGAGGTGAAGAAGCTGCTGCAAAGCGACTTCCAGGAAACCATGTCCAAGTATCAGATCATGAAGGCCGCCCGGATGTACCGGGATGACATTGCCATCGCTGCGCTGAATACCGGCACAACCCGTCCTCTGGCTGCTCAGGCAGCGGACGAGCTGCTGAATATTTCCGGCATCAAGGCTTCCTTTGTGCTGTTCCCTCAGGATACGGATGTATTCGTGTCCGCTCGCTCCATGGGTGAAGTGAATGTGCAGATGATCCTGGAGCCTTTGGGCGGTGGCGGAAATACCGCAACAGCCGGTTGCCAAATGAAAAATACCACCGTCAAGGATGTGCTGGATCAGCTGGTGGCATCCATCGACAAATATTACGAAAACTAACTGAAATTTGGTGTCATTGCGAGCCAGTGCGTACACTGGCGTGGCAATCCCCTATTAGAAAGGAAAAGGTATAAACATGAAAGTTATTCTTTTGCAGGACGTGAAGGGCAAGGGTAAGAAGGGCGCAATGATCGAAGTGTCCGACGGCTACGCCCGTAACTTTATGCTGCCCAAGAAAATGGCCATCGAGGCAACTCCCGATGCCATCAACACCAAGAAAATGAACGATAAGGCCACCCAGGAGCGCATTGCCCGGGAGAAGGCTGAGGCGCTGGAGCTGAGCAAGAAGCTCCGTGAGATGACCCTGGTGGTCATGGCCCGTGGCGGCGGCAACGGCCGTCTGTTTGGCTCTGTTACCAATCAGGAAATCGCCGACGCCCTGGAGGCCAAGACCGGCGTGACTCTGGACAAGCGGAAGATCGTGATTTCCGATCCCATCAAGAACGTAGGTACCTACACCGTCACCTGCAAGCTGGGCTACGAAATCTCCGCACCCCTGACCGTTAAGATCGAAGAAGCTTGATCGAAATGCAAAATGCAGAATGCAGAATGCAGAATTGTGTATTCCGCCGACCTTCATTTTGCATTGATTAAAAGAGAGAGGAGAACAACATGGACGAAGAACTGATGAACCGACAGCCGCCCCAGTCTTTGGAGGCAGAGCAGGCGGTGCTGGGCTCCATCCTGATCGATAGCCGTTGCGTCACCGACGTGATCGGCATTGTGCGCCCGGAGGATTTCTACCTCCAGCAGAATCGGGAGATCTATGAAACCATATATGCCATGTTCAACTTCTCTCAGCCCATTGACCCGGTGACGGTGCTGAACAAGATGAAGGAGCTGGGCTACCGCCGGGACAACTCCCGGGACTACATCGTCCAGCTCATGGAGATCACCCCCACCGCCGCCAATGTGGTGCGCTATGCCAACATCGTGCGGGATATGTCCATGCTTCGCAGCATGGTTGGTGCCGCCACGGATATCACCGAAATGGTGTACGCCAAGAAGGGCACCCCGGCAGAAATGCTGGAAACTGCTGAGAAGAAGATCTATGATCTGCGAAAAGGCGAGCGTGGCGATTCTTTGGAGCATATCGGCACGGTGCTGCACCGGGTGTTCGACAATCTGGAAGAACTGAGCCGTTCCGATTCCCTGATTCCCGGCCTTTCTACCGGCCTGCGGGATCTGGATATGAAGATCAACGGTCTGAATAAGTCCGATCTTCTGCTCATTGCTGCCCGTCCTGCCATGGGTAAGACCTCGTTTGCTCTGAATATCGGCCTGAACGTGGCGAAAAAATACAATTCCACCGTGGCATTTTTCTCTTTGGAAATGTCCCGGGAGCAGTTGGTTATGCGTTTACTCTCCGGTGAGAGCTTCGTGGACAGCCAGAAAATGGCCACCGGTAAGCTCAGCGAGGAGGAATGGCAGAATCTGTGCATGGCTTCTGCGTCTTTGAGCCAGACGGATATCCGTGTGGATGATAACCCCTCCATCACCGTGGCGGAAATGAACGCAAAGCTGCGCCGTGTGGAAAATCTGGGTCTGGTCATCATCGACTACCTGCAGCTGATGAACAGCTCCGGTTACGGCAAGACCAATGAAAACCGTGTTCAGGCAGTGGGCGAAATTTCCCGAAGCCTGAAGATCATGGCCAAGGAACTGAATGTGCCGGTGATCTGCCTGAGTCAGCTGTCCCGTGCGGTGGAAAGCCGTACCGACAAGCGGCCGATCATGTCCGACCTGCGTGAATCCGGTGCTATCGAGCAGGACGCAGACGCTATTTTGTTCTTGTACCGTGATGATTACTACAACCCCAACAGTGAGGAGAAGAACGTAGCTGAGTGCATCGTGTCGAAAAACCGTCACGGCGAAACCGGCACTGTCAAGCTCCAATGGCTGCCTCAGTACACCACCTTCGCAGACCGGGAGTGGAAGCATGCTGATTAAGCTGGAGGCTTTTATCCGCCGGATGGAACTCATCCAGCCGGGGGATCGGGTGGTCTGTGCTGTTTCCGGCGGCGCTGACTCTATGGCGCTGCTGTTTGCCATGTACCTGCTGAAAGAAAAGCTGAATATTCAGGTGGAAGCGGCCCATTTCAATCACAATCTGCGGGGCGCAGAATCCGATGGGGACGAAACTTTCGTCCGGGAATTCTGCCACCGATTTGACATTCCCCTTCATGTGGGCTCCGCTCAGGTGACAGCGGGACAGAAGGGACTGGAAGCGGCGGCGCGGGATGCCCGGTATGCATTTCTTGACACCCTTCCCGGCAAAATTGCCACTGCCCATACCGCCGGGGACAATGCGGAAACTGTGCTGATGCACATGATCCGTGGCACCGGCTTGAAGGGCTTGGGCGGCATTGCTCCAATTCGTGGGCGGATCATTCGCCCCATGCTGAGTATCACCCGGCAGGAGGTGCTGGCCTTTTTGGAGGAATACCATATTTCCTACCGGGAGGATAGCTCCAACGCTACCGATGCTTACCTGCGCAACCGGATCCGCCATCAGGTAATGCCAATTTTGGAATCGGAAAATCCCAAGCTGGCAGAAAACCTCAGCGCCATGGCTCTGCGCCTGCGGCAAGATGAGGTGGCGCTGGCTGCTCAGGCGGCGGAGCAACCCATGGAGGTTGCGGCATTGCGGCAGCTGCCTTCTGCCATCCGGAGCCGAGTTCTGGAGAAATTTTTGAAGGAAAGCGGTGTAAAAGAGCCGGAAGCTGAGCATATTTCCCTTGCGGAGTCACTGATTTTTTCGGAAAAACCCTCTGCCCGGGCGCAGTTTCCCGGTGGCGTTACCGTCTGGCGCAGCTATGATCGCCTGGTGGTGCAAGAAGAAAAGCAGGTGACGATGCCCCAGCTAACGGTGACTGCGGCAACGGAGATTTGCAATACCGACAAAATTTTTACCATTGGTGACCATGGGGATGTTACGGTGAGAAGCCGCCAAAGCGGCGATACCATCCGTCTTTCCGGCGGTACCAAAAGTCTGAAAAAGCTGTTTATTGACCGAAAAATTCCCGCCCACCTGCGTCCGGCTGTACCGGTGATCGCAGACGAACGGGGTGTAATCGCCGTGTGCGGCATCGGTGTCAATTTGGATAGAGCCGCCGGGGAATTACCCGCATGGCGGATAGAAATAGAATCAAATTCAGGAGGTTTCTGAATATGGAACAATACATTAAGGAAGTGCTGATTACCGAAGAGCAAATCCGTGATCGGGTGGCGGAGTTGGGACTGGAGTTGTCCCGGGATTACGCCGGTAAAAACCCCGTGATCGTGGGCGTTTTGAAGGGCGTTGTTGTCTTTTACGCCGATATGATCCGCAAGATCACTGTGCCTTGCGAGCTGGATTTTATGTCCATTTCCTCTTACAGCGGCACCGAAACCACCGGTAAAGCGGTGATCAAAAAGGATGTTAGTGCCGACATCGAGGGGCGCCATGTGCTGATTCTGGAGGATATTTATGACACCGGCACTTCCTTGGACCGTACATACAAGCATCTGATGGAGAAGAATCCTGCTTCTATTAAGGTCTGCACCCTGTTGGATAAGCCTGCCCGCCGGAAGCCCGAATTCACCCTGAAGGCGGACTATGTGGGCTTTACCATCCCGGATGAATTTGTTGTGGGCTACGGTTTGGATTTCAATGAGTATTATCGGAATCTGCCCTATGTGGGCATCCTGAAGCCTGAAGCATACGAAAAGTAAGGAGTACCAAGGAATTTGAAGAAACCGTTTATTGTATTATTGTATATCGGCATTGTGGTTCTGGTGCTGTCGGTGATCATGGGTCTGTTTACCTTTGGCGGCAACGACATCACCGAAGGTCAGGTAGTGGAGCTGTTCCGTGCCGAGCAGGTTAAGAGTTTTAAGGAAAAGGATGGGATCATTACCCTGACTCTCCACAAAGAATACGATGGCAAGACCAAGGTGTCTGCGAAACTGGGCGACACCGCGGCTTTCCGCACGGAAATGATGCCCACCATTCTTGCCCAGCAGGAAGCCGGCATTTTGGACAGCGACTGGTCCTTTGGCCAGAAGTCTGAGCCTGGTGCGTTCAGTCTGATCGTTCCGTTGCTGATTGTGGGGTTGGTGCTGCTGATCCTGTGGGCGGTGCTCATGGGACGGATGAATTCCGGAAACCCGCTGAATAATTTCGGCAAGGCCCGCACGGTACTGGGCGTTCCTGATGGCAAAAAGGTCACCTTTGAGGATGTGGCCGGTGCCGACGAAGAGAAGGCAGAACTGCAGGAGGTGGTTGACTTCCTCCGGGATCCTGCCAAGTATACCGAAATCGGCGCCCGGATCCCTCACGGTCTGTTGCTGGTTGGCCCTCCCGGTACTGGTAAGACGTTGCTTGCCAGAGCTGTCGCCGGTGAGGCAGATGTGCAGTTTTTGTCCATTTCCGGTTCGGATTTTGTGGAAATGTATGTGGGCGTTGGCGCAAGCCGTGTCCGCGATCTGTTTGAGCAGGCCAAGAAGATCGCTCCTGCCATCATCTTCATCGATGAGATCGATGCGGTAGGCCGCAAGCGTGGCTCCGGTCTTGGCGGCGGTCATGATGAAAAGGAACAGACTCTGAACCAGCTCCTTGTGGAGATGGACGGCTTCGGCCGCACCGAGGGCGTTATCGTCCTGGCGGCTACCAACCGTCCGGACATTCTGGATCCCGCATTGCTTCGCCCCGGCCGTTTTGACCGGCAGATCTATGTGGGCGCTCCCGACTCGAAGGGGCGTGAGGAGATCTTGAAAGTCCATGCCAAAAATAAGAAGCTGGATGGGGACGTGGATCTGCATAGCGTTGCGATGGCTACCACCGGTTTTACCGGCGCAGACCTGAGCAACCTTCTCAATGAAGCCGCCATTATGGCAGCTCGTGAGAACCGTCCTGCGCTGAATATGGAAGATTTGAACGAGGCTATGATGAAGATCACCGCCGGTCCTGAAAAGCGCAGCCGTCTGCGTCTGGAGAGGGATCAGAAGATCACCGCCATCCACGAAGCCGGCCATGCGGTGGCGATGTACCGACTGCCGACGCAGGATCCGGTGCGGCACATTTCCATCATCCCCCGTGGTCAGAGCCTGGGCGCTACCTGGAGTACCCCCAAGGAGGATACCGCGCACATGACTCGTAACGAGATGTACGAGAGAATTGTATCTTTGTTGGGCGGACGTGTGGCGGAGGCACTGTATATCGGCGATATTTCCACCGGCGCATCCAACGATATTGACCGGGCTTCCAAGTTGGCACGGGATATGGTGGCTCGCTACGGTATGTGCGAGAAGCTGGGTGCGGTTTCCTATCTGGGCGATGGAGAAGTGTTCATCGGTCGGGATTACCAGACCACCAAGAGTTACTCCGAGAAGTTCGCCGGCACCATCGATGATGAGGTGAAGCTGCTTATGGATAAGGCCTACGCCCATTGTAAGCAGATCCTGACGGATAATGAAACAGAGCTGAACCGGGTGGTAGAGTTCCTGCTGAAGCATGAAACCATGTCCGGCACGCAGTTTGCTGCCTGCATGGAGAATCAGCCCATCGACGAAAACGCAAAGACCTCGCTGTTTGATGTAGAATAACAAAAACCTCGCTGTGATTTCACAGCGAGGTTTTGCTATTTATTTGCCGGGGCCGGCGGTATCAGCGCCGTCGCCCACAAGACCCAGCTCCTTAGCCGCATCCTGACGCATCTTGTACTTCAGAATCTTGCCTGCGGCGTTCATGGGGAAGCTGTCCACAAAGGAAATGTACCGGGGCACCTTGTGGCGAGCCATGCTGGCCTTGATGTAGTCGGTCATTTCTTCCACAGTGACAGAGCCCTTCTCCTTCAGGATGATGCAGGCCATGATTTCCTCGCCGTACCGCTTATCCGGCACACCGATAACCTGAACATCCCGGACTGCCGGGTGGGTGTAGATAAATTCTTCGATTTCCTTGGGGTAGATGTTCTCACCGCCACGGATGATCATGTCCTTCAGACGGCCGGTGATCCGGTAAGTGCCGTCCTCATCCCGGCAAGCCAGGTCGCCGGAGTGGAGCCAACCTTCCGCATCCACGGTGGCACGGGTGGCCTCAGGCATCTTGTAGTAGCCCTTCATGGTGTTGTAGCCACGGGAGCAGAACTCGCCGTTGACACCGTTGGGCACTTCCTCGCCGGTTTCGGGATCGATGGTCTTGCACTCCACATGGGGGAAGTCGTAGCCGACGGTATTGGTGCGAAGCATCAAATCATCCGTCCATGCGGACATGGTGGAGCCGGGGGAGGACTCAGTCTGACCGTAAACGGACACGATACCGCGCATATTCATCTCATCCGGCTGAGCGGCACGGCGCATCAGCTCCGGAGGACAGCCTGCGCCGGCCATGATGCCGGTACGCATGTGGGAGAAGTCGGTCTTGCGGTAGTCTGCGTGGTTGAACATGGCGATGAACATGGTGGGAACGCCGTTCATAGCTGTGATCCGTTCCTGATTGATGCAAGCCAGGCTGGACTTTGCGGAGAAATAGGGCAGGGGACACAGGGTTGCGCCGTGGGTCATGGAGGAGGTCATGGTCAGCACCATGCCGAAGCAGTGGAACATGGGCACCTGCACCAGGAACCGGTCTGCGGTGGAAAGACCCAGACGGTCGCCGATACACTTGCCGTTGTTGACCACGTTGTAGTGGGTGAGCATGACGCCCTTGGGGAAGCCGGTGGTGCCGGAGGTGTACTGCATGTTGCACACGTCATCCGGCTGGACGGCGGCGGCCATGCGATGCACTTCCTCTACGGGAACCATGGAACTGCGGGCCATTGCCTCGTCAAAGGTCAGACAGCCCTTCTGCTTGAAGTCCACGGTGATCACGTTGCGCAGGAAAGGCAGACGCTTGCAGTGCAAGGGGGTGCCTGCCTTGGTGGTGGCGATCTCGGGGCAGATTTCGTTGATGATGTTGCGGTAGTTGGAATCCAAAGCGGATTCGATCATCACCAGTGTGTGGGTATCGGACTGACGGAGCAGGTATTCTGCTTCGTGGATCTTGTAAGCGGTGTTCACGGTGACCAGAATGGCACCGATCTTGGTGGTAGCCCAGAAGGTGATGAACCATGCAGGCACGTTGGTTGCCCAGATGGCCACCTTCATGCCGGGACGCACGCCCATGGACACCAGCGCCCGGGCGAAGTTGTCTACATCCTCCCGGAACTCGGCGTAGGTACGGGTGTAGTCCAAGGTGGTGTACTTGAAGGCATACTGGTCGGGGAATTCCTCCACCATCCGATCCAGCACCTGAGGGAAGGTCAGGTCGATCAGATCGTCCTTCTTCCACACATACTGACCGGAGCCGTCGTGGTTGTAGTAGAGGGATTTCTTGCGAGTCCGGGGGTTATTGAACCGGCTCATGTAGTTGACGAAGTGGGGGAAGATGACCTCCCGGTCCTGCAGATCTTCCATCCACTCAGGCTTCCACTCCAGAGAGATGAAGCCGTCGTAATTGATGGAGCTGAGGGCACGCATCATGTCTGCTACGGGCAGGTTGCCTTCGCCGATGAGGTTGTAGGTGTCCTTGTCGTCGGAGTCACGCAGATGCACGTGCTTGACGTAGGTGCCCAGATTTTTGATGGTGGCATCGGCGCTTTCGCCGAAGTCCCGGTAGGGATGGTGCATATCCCACAGCGCACCTAGCCAGTCGCTGGCGTAGCTCTCCAGGAGCTTGCGCAGACGGGCGGTATCGGCATAGATGCCGCTGGTCTTGATCAGCAGGCACACGCCCAGCTCTTCTGCCACCGGCAAAAGTCTATCAATGTTTTCCCGAACCATGGCCTCGTCATCGGAAGAAGCAAAGGCCACCACATAGGGAACCTTGATGTCCCGGGCAATGCCCATCATTTTGGCGATAACATCTCCGTCGGAAGGGGTGTCGGACAGATCCATGGAGGTGTCCAGGCAGGGGATGGTCAGCTTCAGGTCACGAAGCTGGCGGACAGTAGCGGCGCACTTGTGGGTATGGAAGGGGCCACCCCGGTCAGTTAGGGCAGGGAATTTGAAGAGGTTGTATACTTCAATGCCGGTGAATTTCATTTCCAAAGCGGAATCCAGCAATTCCTCCCAGCTTAAATCACCCCAGCCACGGGTGGAAAAGGAGAGTTTCATACAGCATCCTCCTCGTAAACGATTTTATTCAGGGCGTTGAGGTATGCGGCAATACTGGCACCCACAATGTCGGTGGAGGTGCCACGGCCGGAGTAGACCTTGCCCTCGGAGCGGAGCTTCACGATGGTCTGACCCATGGAATCCCGACCCTCGGTCACCGCCTGGATCTGGAAATCATCCAGCTCATAGTGGCGGCCGGTGATGCTTTCAATGGCCATGAATGCCGCATCGATGGGGCCATCGCCCAGGGAAACGCCCTCCAGCATCTTATCCTGCTTCTTCAGCTTCAGGTTGGCGGTGGCAGAAACCACGTTGCCGGAGGTGACGATGTAGCTGTCCAGCACATAGGTGGGAGGCACCTGCATGGCGGCAGTGGCTACGATGGCGTCAAATTCCTTGGCGCTGACCTTTTCCTTCTTCCGGGCAATGGACTGGAAAGCTTCGAACACCTTAGCCCCGTCCTCCTCGGAAAGATCATAGCCCAGACGCTCAGCTATCTTCATCACGGCACTCAAATCATCGTGACCGGTGAGGTACAGATCGCTGTCCTCCTCGTAAATACCTGCATCCACAGAGGCGCTCTTGGATTTGCCGCCCTGACAGATCCGTGCGATCTGGTCGGTGGTGCGCTTCAGGCAGGTGGTCTTGACGTTGCAGGTAGCGTTGTAGAATTCACCCTTGGCGGACAGAACCTTGGCCACATTAGGCAGGCTTACTGCGTCCATGCGGTAAGCGGCAGCCTTGATCTCACCGGCACCGTAACGCACAGCGGCGATGGCGCAGGAATCGGCCATAGACAGTCCATCGGAGCATGAAACGCCCAGGCACACCTGCTTCAGTTCAGGCACGTTGGCATACAGCTCCCGGATGAAAGCGGTAAATTCGTTGGGCAGCATGGCGCCGGCGGTGTCGCAGACGGTAATGGTCTTAGCGCCGGCAGCGATGGCAGTGCGCACGGCATCGTAGAGGAATGCAACGTCGCTGCGGGTGGCATCGTCAGCCACAAATTCCACATCGCTGCACAGCTTGCCGCAGGCGAGGATGGTATCCCGGATGGCGGTGAGCATAGCATCGGGCTTCTTGTGGAACAGATATTCCATCTGCACGGGGCTCACGGGAGCGCACACCTGCAGACGGGGGCGCATGGCCTCCTTCAGGGCGTTCCAGGTGAGCTGAACACTCTCCTCATTCAGCGCCACGGGCACAGCCACAATGCTCTCGGCCACTGCGGCGGCAACGGATTTGATCCGCAGGCTATCGAGTTTGGACTGCTGAATGGGCTCCAGTTCGATGACGGAAACACCCAGCTTATCCAGCAGCTTGCTCAGCTCGATCTTCTCCTTAAAGGACAGAGAAAGATCGCCTGCCTGCTTCATAGTCACATCGCTGATTCGGATCTGGTTCATAATACATTCTCCTTAAACAAAAAAGTCCCTGAGGCGAAAATTGCCTCAGGGACGAATCTACAAAATTCGCGGTACCACCCTGATTATCTCCCGCAGGAGATCCCTTCAGGCTCCAACAAGCCCTATCCCTTAACGCGGGCGCACGGGTTCCACTACTAAAAGCTGTTCGCAGAACCGACTCAGGAATCAGATCGCTCAGTCTTTCAGCACCGGCTCACACCACCCGCCGGCTCTCTGGAGCATCCCGAAGGAGCAAGTTTTCCGTCATAGTCTTTATATATAAGATGTATGCCCATTAAATCATAATTTTGATTGTTTGTCAACAGTCAGTTTTCCTATTTTTTGCGTCCACCAGCGGTGGATTTTGGGCAAGTTGTTCAAAAATGCTTCCATACGAGAAAAACAATTGACTTTTTGCGGTGGACATGATAAAGTGTTGACAATATAAAAGGCTGAGACGAAGACGGTCCGGAGTAAGGTTTTCAGAGAGTCGTCGGTTGGTGAAAGACGATAGCCCGATGCCATCAGACCCATCACTTCCGAGCTGGAGCGCTGAATGTTTAAGTGTTCCCGTCTGCCCGCGTTAAGGGATAGGGCTTGTTGGAGCCTGAAGGGACGGCTGAGGCCGTAATTTGAGTGGTACCGCGGGTATAATGTTACTCGTCTCAAGGATTTTTCTTGAGGCGTTTTTTTATTTTCTAGGAGGTTTTTGCTATGAGTTACCAAAATTCTGCCAATCAATTGCTGGATATCGCAATGCGAATTCAGGATATGCGTGATATTTTGGGCTACAGCATTGAAAAAATGGCGGAGCTCACCGGTTTCTCCGTGGAGGACTACCGTCAGTATGAAAGCGGTCAGGTAGATCTGCCTTTTACGTTCCTGCATAAGTGTGCCAAGGTGTTCGGCGTGGAAATCACCGTCCTGCTGGAAGGCCGCAGCGCCAAGCTCACCGGCTATACCGTCACCCGTCGTGACAAGGGTCTGGTCACTGCCAGCGAAAATGGCATCACCATTCAGGATCTGGCTCCCATGTTCCGCAAGAAGCTGGCCACCCCTTACTGGGTTACCTACCAGTATTCTCCCGAGCTGCAGAATCAGCCCGTCCACACCACCACCCACTCCGGTCAGGAATTCAACCTGGTGATCCGGGGTGCCATGAAGATTCGTGTGGGCGACCGGGAGGAGATCCTCCGGGAAGGCGACAGCATCTTCTATAAATCTTCTACTCCCCACGGCATGATCGCCATTGAGGGTCAGGACTGCGTATTTTTGTCCGTGGTCATGGCCAGCGACACCACCGACCAGCCCATGTTCATCGCCAAGAGCGACAGCGTCGGCGGTGCGGATCTGCTGTGCAACAAGTTCATCACCACGCAGGAAGATGAAATGGGTGCCCTGCAGGGCATCAGCTTCAACGGCGCTGAGGAGTACAACTTCGCTTTTGACACGGTGGATGCCATTGCCCGCCGTGAGCCGGAGAAGCTGGCCATGGTTCACGTTGCCAACGACATGACCGAGCGCCGCTTCACCTTCAAGGACGTCAAGGACGCTTCCTCCCAGAGCGCCAACTACTTCAAATCTCTGGGCATCAAGAAGGGCGACAAGGTCATGCTGGTGCTCAAGCGCCACTACCAGTTCTGGTTCGCCATTCTGGGTCTGCACAAGCTGGGCGCCGTGGCGATTCCCGCCACCAATCAGCTGGTGGAAAAGGACTTTGCATCCCGTTTCCAGGCTGCTGAGGTCAACGCCATCCTCTGTACTGCTGACGGCGACACTGCCAATCAGGTGGACAACGCCGAGGCACAGGTGGGCATGAAGCTGACCAAGATCATGGTCGGCGGCAGCCGTGAGGGCTGGCATGACTACGATCAGGAGTTCCCGCTGTTCAGCCGCCGCTATGAGCGCACCGCTGATGCTCCCTGCGGCTCCGATCCCATGCTGATGTTCTTCACCTCCGGCACCACCGGCTATCCCAAGATCGCCATGCACAGCTACAAGTATGCTCTGGGTCACTTCGTCACCGCTAAGTATTGGCACATGTGCGAGCGTGGCGGCCTGCATTTCACCATTTCTGAAACCGGCTGGGGTAAGGCTCTGTGGGGCAAGCTCTATGGCCAGTGGCTGTGCGAAGGTGCTGTATTTGTTTACGACTTTGACCGTTTTGATGCGGAAAAGATCCTGCCTATGTTCGCAAAGTTCAATATCACCACCTTCTGCGCACCGCCTACCATGTACCGGATGCTGATCAAGCAGGATCTGAGCCGTTTCGACCTCAGCTCCATCCATCACGCAACCACCGCCGGCGAAGCGCTGAACCCCGAGGTGTTCTACAAGTTCGAGGAGGCCACCGGCCTGCGTATTGCCGAGGGCTTCGGCCAGACCGAAATGACCCTGGGCATCGCCAACCTGGTGGGTACCCAGCTGAAGCCCGGTGCTATGGGCAAGCCCGTTCCCGGTTATGGCATCGACCTGGTGGATGCCGATGGCAACCCCGTTGCCGACGGTGTCACCGGCGAGATCGTCATCCGTACCGAGCCCAAGCCCACCTGCGGCGTGTTCCTGGGCTACTACCGGGACGAGGAAAAGACCAAGGCCGTGTGGCATGACGGCATGTATCACACCGGCGACCTGGCTTGGCGTGATGAGGATGGCTACTTCTGGTACGTTGGCCGTGCGGACGATGTGATCAAGTCCTCCGGCTACCGCATCGGACCCTTCGAAATCGAGTCTACCATCATGGAGCTGCCCTACGTTCTGGAGTGCGGCGTGTCTGCCGTGCCCGACGAGGTTCGTGGTCAGGTGGTCAAGGCCAGCATCGTTCTGGTTCCCGGCAAGGAAGGCTCCGACGAGCTGAAGAAGGAAATCCAGAACTACGTCAAGCATCGCACTGCTCCTTACAAGTATCCCCGAATCGTGAAATTCCGTAAGGAACTGCCCAAGACCATCAGCGGTAAGATCATCCGCAATAAGCTGTAAAAAAGTATGTCATTCTGAGCGAGCGCAGCGAGTCGAAGAATCTTCGCATTTGTTCAGTTAGTAGATCCTTCGACTCCGTTTCACTCCGCTCAGGATGACAGTTAGTGCTTGACAATTTCATATTTGCGTGATATGATTCTACATTATATAAAGGCGAAGACGGAGAGTTCCGGCAAAACAAGCATCCAAGAGAATTGGCGGTTGGTGCGAGCCATGATGCGGTATGCCGGTATGTCGCTCCACAGCCGGAGAGAAGAACGCACGAGTTAGTAGAACTCTCCCGTGTTAGCTGCGTAAGTGCTTAGGGCTTGTTGGAGCCCAATGAGGGGTATCTGCCGTGAGGCAGATGCAATTTGAGTGGTACCGCGGGTATGTCATGTACAGCTGGGCTCAAAGAATCATTCTTTGAGACGAGCTTTTTAGCATTTTGTGAGGTTTTATTATGGAACAGATGATGACCGGAATGGATTTTAAGATCCGGGAAATGGCGGAGCGTATTCGGGAACTGCGTGAAATTTCCGGCTTTACCGTGGAGGAAATGGCCGCCCGGACGAACCTGAGTGTGGAAGAATACGAGGCCTGCGAGGCAGGTCAGCGGAACCTGAGCGTTGCGTTTCTGTATCGCTGCACCCTGAGCTTCGGCGTTGACATGGGCGACCTGCTGGAAGGCCGCAGCCCCAAGCTCCGCTCCTACGCTCTGACCCGTGCAGGTGAGGGCCAGCGGATCGAGGAAGCTCACCACATGGTCGGCTTCAACCTGGCTGCTGACTTCCGCAACCGCATCGCTCTGCCGCTGTACATGGAGCTGAAGTACCGGGATGGCGCTGAGTATGAGGACATCCAGCTGGTGACCCACGAGGGTCAGGAGTGCGACATCGTGATCCGTGGTCGCATGAAGATCCAGATCGGCGGTCGTACCGAGATCCTGAACCCCGGCGATACCATTTATTATGATTCTTCTACGCCTCACGGCATGATCGCCGTAGATGGCGAGGACTGCGCATTCTATGCTTTCGTGCTGAGCAATTCCGCCGCCCGTGAGGGTGAGCAGAGCGCCGCTGTGGCAATGCCTGCTACCAAGGTGGTGGAATCCGATAAGCAGAAGCGTGTTTACCACAAGTTTGTCAACCGCACCATGGAAGACGGCCTGCTCACCGGCATCAGCTTCAACGATCAGGAGAAGTTCAACTTCGCCTTCGATGTTGTGGACGAGCTGGGCACCACCAAGCCTGAAAAGCTGGCCATGCTCCATATTTCCGAAAACGGCACCGAGCGGCGTTTCACCTTCCAAGACATCAAGAAGGAATCCGCCAGAGCCGCTAACTACTTCAAGTCTTTGGGCATCAAGCGGGGCGACCGGGTGATGCTGGTGCTGAAGCGCCACTATCAGTTCTGGTTTGCCATTCTGGGTCTGCACAAGCTGGGCGCCGTGGCGATTCCCGCTACCAATCAGCTGCTGGAGAAGGACTTTGCCTACCGCTTCGAGGCCGGTAAGGTCAAGGCCATCCTCTGCACCGCCGACGGCGATGTTGCCGATGCGGTGGATGCCGCAGCAGCCAAGTGCCCCGGCATGGAGCTGAAGATTCTGGTGAATGGCAGTCGGGAAGGCTGGCACGACTTCAACGAGGAGTACGCCATGTACAGCTCCCGGTTCGCCCGGGCGGAGGATGCACCCTGCGGCTCCGACCCCATGCTGATGTACTTCACCTCCGGCACCTCCGGCTATCCCAAGCTGGCGGCCCATAACTTCAAGTACCCCCTGGGCCACTTCATTACCGCAAAATACTGGCACCGGGTCAACCCCGACGGCCTGCACCTGACCATTTCCGATACCGGCTGGGCAAAGGCGATGTGGGGCAAGCTCTATGGCCAGTGGCTCTGCGTGGCGGCGATCTTCGTCTACGACTTCGACCGCTTCGATGCGGAGAAGATCCTGCCCATGTTTGCAAAATACAACATCACCACCTTCTGCGCACCGCCCACCATGTACCGGATGCTGGCAAAGCAGGATCTGAGCCGTTTCGACCTCAGCTCCATCCAGCACGCATCCACTGCCGGCGAGGCGCTGAATCCCGAGGTCTACCGCCAATTCCAGAAGGCCACCGGCCTGAGCATCATGGAAGGCTTCGGTCAGTCCGAAAGCACCCTGATCATCGGCAACATCAATGGCGACAGCCACAAGCTGGGCTCCATGGGTAAGCCCGTGCCTCTGTACGATGTGCATCTGCTGGATCCCGACGGTAACGAGGTCAAGCCCGGCGAAAGCGGCGAGATCTGTATCGATATTTCCAAGGGTCTGCCCTGTGGCCTGAGCTATGGCTACGAGGGCAACGATGAGGTCACCGCCGAAACCTGGCGTGAGGGCTTCTACCACACCGGTGACGTGGCTTGGAAGGATGAGGACGGTTTCTACTGGTATGTTGGCCGTGCCGATGACGTGATCAAGTCCTCCGGCTACCGCATTGGACCCTTCGAGATCGAGTCCACCATCATGGAGCTGCCTTACATTCTGGAGTGTGGCGTTTCCGCTGCTCCCGATGAGGTTCGTGGCCAGGTGGTCAAGGCCAGCATTGTGCTGGTTCCCGGCACCGAGGGTACCGACGAGCTGAAGAAGGAAATTCAGAACTACGTCAAGAAGCGCACCGCTCCTTACAAGTACCCCCGTATCGTGGAGTTCAAGACCGAGCTGCCCAAGACCGTCAGCGGTAAGATTATTCGTAAGAAGCTGTAATTATGGAACAGAAAAGACTCACATTATTTGCCGGCCATTATGGCTCCGGCAAGACCAATATTGCGGTGAATTATGCCATGCATCTGGCAGGGGAAGGGAAGTCCGTGGTCATTGCCGATCTGGACATCGTCAATCCCTATTTCCGCACCAAGGACAGCGCCAAGGAGCTGGAAGCGGCAGGGGTGACTCTGATCAGCCCCCAGTTTGCCAACTCCAATGTGGATCTTCCGGCGCTGCCTGCAGAGGCTTACCGTCTGGTCGCCGATCGGGAAACCTACGGCATCATGGACATCGGCGGCGACGACCGTGGCGCATATGCCCTGGGTCGCTATGTTCCCTCTATTCTGGAGGAAAACAACTACCGGATGATTTTCGTGGCCAACTGCTATCGTCCCTTGACCCGTACCCCTGAGGAGGCTATGGAAGTCATGGCCGAGATCGAGGAAGCCTGCAAGCTGAAATTCACCGATATTATCAACAACTCCAATCTGGGCACGGAAACTACGCCGGACACGGTGCTGGCCTCCCAAGCCTACATGGAAAAGCTGAGCCAGCTCAGCGGCCTGCCCATTTTCGCCACCTCCGCCGAAGCCAATGTAGCGGCGGCGCTGGACGGGCAGATTCCCGATGTTCTTCCCCTGCGCCTGCAGGAAAAATATTTTGATTTACCATCCCAGAAGCCGGGCAACCGACCTCTGTGGGGATAAAGAAACCCAAGGAGGAAACAACTTATGGCAAAAGTCACATTTAACACCGACCTGTGCAAGGGCTGCGGCCTGTGCGTCAATGCCTGCCCCAAGGGCATTCTGGCCATCGACGCTGCCCAGATCAACAAAAAAGGTTATTCTCCTGCGGTGATGACCGATCAGGACAAGTGCATTGGCTGTGCATTCTGCGCCACCATGTGCCCTGACTGCATCATCACGGTAGAGAAGTAAGGAGGTCACATTATGGCAGAACGCGTACTTATGAAGGGCAACGAGGCCATCGCAGAGGCTGCGATCCGTGCCGGTTGCCGTCACTACTTCGGCTATCCCATCACTCCTCAGACCGAGATCGCCGCTTACATGGCCAAGAAGATGCCCAAGATCGGCGGCGTTTTCCTGCAGGCTGAGAGTGAGATCGCTTCTATTAACATGGTCTACGGCGCAGCAGCCACCGGTTGCCGTGTCATGACCTCTTCTTCCAGCCCCGGAATCTCCCTGAAGGCTGAGGGCCTGAGCTACATCGCCGGCTCCGACGTGCCCGCTCTGGTGGTCAACGTCCAGCGTGGCGGCCCCGGTCTCGGCGGCATCCAGCCCTCCCAGTCCGACTATTTCCAGGCTACCAAGGGCGGCGGTCACGGTGACTACCGCATGATCGTTCTGGCACCTGCCTCCGTTCAGGAAATGGCAAGCCTGACCATCAAGGGCTTCAACCTGGCTGACAAGTACCGCATGACCTCCATGATTCTCGCCGATGGCACCATCGGTCAGATGATGGAGCCCATCTCCTTCGAGGATGCGGAGATCGAAACTTACGAGAAGCCCTGGGCCCTCACCGGCACCGAGTGCAAGCGCAAGCACAACATCGTCAACTCTCTGTACCTGAAGCCCGACGAGCTGGAGAAGACCAACTTCGACCGCTACGAGCGCTACAAGGTCATCGAGGAGACCGAGGCTATGTGGGAAGAGTACATGATGGACGATGCAGAAATCTGCGTGGTCGCCTTTGGTATTGCCTCCCGCGTGGCAAAGAATGCGGTGGTTGCCGCCCGTGCAGAGGGCATCAAGGTGGGCCTGATTCGTCCCATCACTCTGTGGCCCTTCCCCACCAAGGCTCTGCGCGCCGCCGCTGACAAGGATAAGAGCTTCATTTCCGTGGAGCTGAATATGGGCCAGATGATCGAGGATGTGCGTCTGGCTACCGAGTGCAAGTGCCCTGTGACTCTGTGCAACAGAGCCGGCGGCATGATCCCCAGCCCCGAGCAGGTGCTGGAAAGCATCCGTAAGGCACAGAAAGGAGAGTAAATTATGGCTATCGTATTTGAAAAACCCAAGGCATTGACCGATGCCGTTCTCCATTACTGCCCCGGCTGCCCTCACGGCATTATCCACCGTCTGGTGGCTGAGGCCATCGACGAGCTGGGCATCGAGGGTAAGACCATCGGCGTGGCTCCCGTTGGCTGTGCGGTTATGGCTTATGACTACTTCGCCTGCGACATGATCGAGGCAGCCCACGGCCGTGCGCCCGCTACCGCTACCGGTATCAAGCGCTGCCGTCCCGACAACATCGTCTTCACCTATCAGGGTGATGGCGACCTGGCTTCCATCGGTATGGCCGAAACCGTCCATGCTGCTGCCAGAAACGAGAATATCACCGTCATCTTCGTCAACAATGCCATCTACGGCATGACCGGCGGCCAGATGGCTCCCACCAGCCTGCCCGGTCAGGTGACTCAGACCTCTCCCTACGGCCGTGATGTGAACCATTGCGGTTGGCCCATCAAGGTCAGCGAGATGCTGTCCACTCTGGAGGGTCCTGAGTACATCGCCCGTGTGGCTGTGAACAACGTCAAGAACGTGAAGAACGCCAAGAAGGCCATCAAGAAGGCTTTCGAGAACCAGATCAATGGCAAGGGCTTCAGCCTGGTTGAGGTTGTGTCCGCTTGTCCCACCAACTGGGGCATGACTCCCCAGAAGGCTCTGGAGTGGGTGGAGAGCGACATGCTGCCCTACTATCCCATCGGCGTTTACAAGGACAGAACCGCTGCAAAGGAGGCCGCAGAATGAAGACGACTCAGATTCTGATTGCCGGTTTCGGTGGACAGGGCGTTCTGTTTGCCGGTAAGTTCCTGGCTTATAAGGGCCTGGTGCAGGATAAGCAGGTTTCCTGGCTGCCTTCCTACGGCCCCGAGATGCGTGGCGGCACCGCAAACTGCAGTGTCATCCTGTCCGATACCCCCGTTGGCTCTCCCATCATCACCACCCCCGATGTGCTGGTGGCTATGAACCTGCCTTCTCTGCAGAAGTTCGTGAATGATGTGGTGCCCGGCGGCAAGATTTTCATTGATTCCACCCTGATCGATGCCAAGGTTGAGCGCACCGACGTGGAGGTTTTCTACATCCCCGCAACCCAGATCGCCAAGGATGCCGGCTTTGCTACGCTGTCCAACATGGTGCTCATGGGCAAGGTGATGAAGGAAGTGGATGCCGTGTCCTTCGAGGGCAACAAGGCCACTCTGGAAACCTTCATTCCCGCCAAGAAGGCCAACCTCATCGAGGTCAACTGCCAGGCTCTGCAGACCGGCTACGATTACTAAGCGAAAGGAAATCCTATCATGCTGGATATTAAAATCACCAAAACCACCCAGCCCAAGGAAAAGCCTGCCAAGGGTCAGAAGCTGGGCTTCGGTAAGATCTTCACGGATCACATGTTCATCATGAACTACACTGAGGGCAAGGGCTGGCACGATGCCAGAATCGAGCCCTTCCAGAATATCTCTCTTTCTCCTGCCGCCATGGTCTACCACTACGGCCAGGAAATGTTCGAGGGCCTGAAGGCCTATAAGGGCGCAAACGATGAAGTGTATCTGTTCCGCCCCGACATGAACGCCAAGCGTACCAACGCTACCAACGACCGTCTGGTCATTCCGCAGATTCCCGTTGAGGACTTCGTGCAGGCTGTCAGCGCCGTTGTGGATGTGGATCGTGACTGGATCCCCACCGAGCCCGGCACTTCTCTGTACATCCGTCCTTTCATCATCGCTACCGATGAGTTCCTGGGCGTTGCTCCCTCCAAGACCTATCTGTTCATGGTCATTCTGTCCCCCAGCGGTGCCTACTACGAAAGTGGTCTGGCTCCCGTGGGCATTTGGATCGAGGATGAGTATGTCCGTGCAGTCCGTGGCGGTATGGGCTTTGCCAAGACCGGCGGCAACTACGCTGCCAGCTTGATCGCCCAGCAGAAGGCTCACGACGCAGGCTTCTCTCAGGTTCTGTGGCTGGACGGCGTGGAGCGCAAGTACATTGAGGAAGTTGGCGCTATGAACATCTTCTTCAAGATCGACGGCAAGGTGGTCACTCCCTCCCTGAACGGCTCCATTCTGCCCGGTATCACCCGTAACTCTGTTATCGAGGTGTGCAAGAGCTGGGGCTACGAGGTTGAGGAGCGGAAGGTTTCCGTGGACGAGCTGCTGCAGGCCCAGAAGGACGGTAAGCTGGAAGAGTGCTTTGGCACCGGCACCGCTGCTGTCATCTCTCCTGTTGGCAAGCTGCGCTACCAGGACGACGTGATGACCATTCAGGACGGCCAGACTGGCCCTCTGAGCCTGAAGCTGTACGAAACCATCACCGGCATCCAGACCGGCATCCTGCCCGATGAGCGTGGCTGGAGAGTCAAGGTCGGCAACTAATGATAAAAGGAGCCATCGCAAGATGGCTCCTAGCTTTATTTGGAGGGGCTATGGAACGGATCATTCTGATTGGCTGTGGCGGAGCAGGAAAGAGCACCCTGGCGCGGCAGCTGGGCGATAAGCTGGGCTTGCCGGTGGTGCATTTGGACAAGTTATTTTGGCTGCCCGGTTGGGTGGAAATGGACAAAGATGAATTTGATGCTCTGCTTCGTGTGGAAATGGCCAAGGAAAAATGGATCATGGACGGCAATTTTAACCGCACCATGCCCCAGCGGCTGGAGCGGTGCGATACCGTTATCTATCTGGATTTCAGCCGCATGGCCTGCCTGATGGGCGTGCTGAAGCGGGTGATTACCACCTATGGAAAGGAACGCCCGGATATGGGCGCAGGATGCCCGGAACGGATCGATTTTGAATTTTTGAAATGGGTATGGAATTTCAATAAAAACAAGCGGGAAAGATACTACAAAATGCTCAACGAAGCGGAAGGGAAACAGACCATCGTCCTGAAAAACCGGCGAATGGTCAAGCGGTTCCTGAAGTCCCTGGATGCTTAGTTTTCCCTTGACAAATGGAAATGCCGGTCATATAATATGACTTGCCCATGGGCTTGTAGCGCAGCTGGGAGCGCACCACATTCGCATTGTGGGGGTCGGGAGTTCGAATCTCCTCAAGTCCACCAAATAAAAATACCACCCTTTGGGTGGTATTTTTATTTGGTACGGTATTCATTGAGGAGATTCGAACTATTCAAAGGGACAGTCCTGAGGACTGTCCCTTGCCGCCGGCTGGACGGCGGCAACACCTTTACAAACGAATCTCCTCAAGTCCCAAGCAAACACCACCCTCTGGGTGGTATTTTTATTTGGTACGGTATTCATTGAGGAGATTCCAACCATTAAAAGCGACAGTCCGGTGAACTGTCGCTTGCGCCCGGCTGGACGGGCGCAACACTTTTACAAACGAATCTCCTCAAGTCCACCAAATAAGACCGACTATTTTGATACGATAAGTATCTGAATGGTCGGTCGCTTTCTTTTGCTATTTTCCTGATATTATGATATAATCTATTCGACAAACTTGAATCTAGCGAGGTGCTAATTTATGAATAAAGAATGGGCAGAAATGAATAAGACCTTACAGTTACAGATTAAGAGAAAAGATACTTTTTCGACGGGTATAGATACATTATTAGAGCTTCGCAGAACTCTTATGAATCAAATTATGCAGTTTAGGAATGAACTGTCGGCTGCGGATTTTTGTGCTATGCCTTATATAAATGCCAGAGGATATCATAACAAAACAATTGCATATTCCTTGTGGCATATCTTTCGTATAGAAGATATTGTAGCACATTCACTTATTGCAAATGATGAGCAAATTTTGTTTGTGGGCGATTATCAAAGCCGCATAAAATCTCCGATTATTACGACTGCAAATGAACTTGTAAAAGAAGAAATCGGAGAGTTTTCAAAGAAGCTATCTATTGAAGAACTATATAATTATATTGCTGATGTTGATGAATCTACAACACGGATTATAAAGACACTTACATATAGTGATATGAAACAAAAAATATCCGATGATAGAAGAAAACAATTGGAGACACTCAATGTAGTAAGCACTGATGAAAACGCATATTGGTTAATTGATTATTGGTGCGAAAAAGATTTAAAGGGATTGATACAAATGCCGTTTTCAAGACATTGGATTATGCATATTGAGGCATGCTTAAAGATAAGAGATAAACAGTTATCTATTAAGTAAATTCCAATTTGTCGAACTCTTTTTATGAGGGGGCAACTCCAATGCAACCATATGAAACTATATTATTATCAACTGATAAGCACCATTTGTCATATCAGATCCAATAACATAAGCTTGACAAGAATGATATGATGAAAAAAGAGAAATAAGGAGGTATTTTCGTTATGGAAAAAGGTAAATACCAAGCGACACGCAAGCGCAAAAAGCGGATCAATTGGACTGGTGTTATCTTCTGGCTGACTCTTGTGGCACTGCTGATCGTTGGCATCGTTCTTTTGTGCCGTTCTTGTGGAGGGTCAGGCAAACCGTCGGAGAACATTTCCCCAACTGTTTCCACGACCGAGCCCATTGCTCCCACCACCGATATCACTGAACCGGAAACAGATCCCACTGTACCTACCGATCCCACCGAACCCACCGATCCCACCGAGCCTACTACGAAGCCCGACGATGAACCCAATGTCGATCCGGAGGATGAGCCCACCGTGGAACCAGAATACGACAGTGAGCTGGGGCAGCGCATTGTGGCCATTGCAAAGGCAAACCTGGGTAAGCCCTATCGCCATGGCGGTGCAGGACCGGATGATTTTGACACCACCGGTTTTGTCGGCTATTGCTTCCAGGAAAACGGCATTTCTGTCCCCCGGAGCCTCGGTCCCCAGTTTGCATATGGCGCACCGGTGCCGAAGGATGCACTGAAGCCGGGGGATGTGGTATTCTTCTCCCTGGAGAATCCCGGCGAAGCGGAATATGTGGGAATTTATGTTGGTGATGGCAAATTCATTGCCGTTAGCAGCTCTCAAAATGCAGTATTGGAACGGGATATGGGCAGCACCTACTATGCTGACCGCTATGTAGGAGCCAGACGCTATTCTTAAAGCCCATCCCAGCTAACCTTGAAATAGCAAATTGCCACGCCGGTGCTTGTGCTGGCGTGGCAATGTCATGTTTATTTGGCAAAAAACAAGTACACCGCCCAAAAGAATGGGTGTGCTTGTTGATGCTCACAGCTTTAATACCCGCTCGGCGGTTTTATGGCTGATTTGGTCGAACTGGGCGTCGGTCAGGTTCAACTGTTGAAACCGCTGTACCTCAGTCACCGGATCCCACAGAGGATAATCCGTGCCGTAGGCCATGCGCTCAGCGCCGTAGCAGTTGATGTACCGCTCCGCTTCGCCCTTTTCCATGAACATCAGGGCGCTGGATACGTCAAACACGCAATCCGTGTCCTGCAGCAGTTCCCGTGCGGTGTGGAACATGGAGTAGCCGCCGAAGTGGGCAGCGATGACCTCCAGCTTGGGGAAGGTGTCCAAAATTCGGCGCAGCCGCACCGGGTGGGAGAAATTGTACCGCTGGTCGCCCATATGCAGTAGGAAGGGCAGCTTGCCCTGCAGGGCATCGTAAACCGGGAACAGCCGGGGATCGTCGATGGAAAAGCGCTGGGAGTCCGGGTGCATCTTGATGCCGTGCAGACCGTTGTTGACGATCCATTCTACCTCGTCCATCAGCCCATCCATGTCCGCATGGAGAGTACCGAAACCGACAAAATTGTCATGCTGCTGGGCTTGCTCCAAAATGAAGCTGTTGATGGAGCGGACACGGTTTGCCGCATTGGAAACCGGCAGCACCACATACTGGCTGATGCCCGCCTCAGCGCCACGCTTCAGGAGCATTTCCACAGTGCCGTCCATATTCTGATTGCCTTCCAGCTGGTAGAAATCCCGGACACTTTCCGTGGCCTTCCGGGCAATTTTATCCGGGTAAATATGGGTGTGAATGTCGATGATTTTCATAATTTTGCCTCGTTAAACTATTTTCTACATTATACCACAAAGACCGTAAAATGCAATCAGGCGAATGGTACAGCGATTTACCTGGAGGAAGCCAGCAGATTATGCACTTTTTCAAAGAAAAAGCTCCCCGGTTTGGGGAGCTTTCTGTTATGCAAAAAGGGATTCAAAGGCAGCGATTGCTTCAGCATTATATTGGTCATAGTCTACATGCATGGGCTTGACCTTGCCTGCGTGGAGCATTTCCATACCTGCAATCAATCCATCGGTGGAATTTTCCACCATGGTGCCACCGTACTTCTGCATGAAGCCACGGGGGCCGGTGATGTCCGTGGAAATGGCCTGCAGACCCAAAATATCCGCCTCCACCAGTACCAGACCGAAGCCTTCGTAATGGGAGCTAAGTACGAAATAATCACAGGCTTTCACGATGGGATAGGGGTTACCCACTCGCTCGATGAGGATCACATTGTCCTGCATACCCATGGCGGTGACCTTCTTCCACAGCACGTCATAGCCGTCATTCATGGAAGATCCGCCCAGAATCAGCAGATAGCCACCGGGGTTCTTTTGGGAATAGGCAGCGAAGGCATCTACCAGCCGATCATGACCCTTTTCCGGAGAAAAGCGCCCCACGTTGATGAAGCACTCAGCGTCAGACAGAAGAATTTCTTTCAGCCGTTCTTCAGAAACGGTACATTTTGTGTTTTCATCCAGAGCGATGGGGGCTTCGGCTTTCTCTAAGATGGTTTTGTAGCCAATCAGATTGCGGGTGACCACCAGATTATCCTCACGCTGGGAGATGGACACGGTGGATTTTTTGATATCCTGGGTGACCACCGCTACCTTATCGTAATTGCGGTAGGCATATTCCAGAACATCTCGCCGTTGATTTCCCCGGTTTTCCATTTCTTTGACCATGTCGCTGTGGACATAAATGGTGCGCGAACCGTTGAAAGCACTGTAGTTGAAGATGGTATGCTCCTCGTAGCCGCTGAACTGGATCACATGGTCAAACTTGGCACCGCCGTATTCCCGGAGGAATTCCTGGCGCACCCGATGACCCTGCCGACGCATATATTCGTCTGCCTTCAGCCAGCGCATGTGGAACAGCTTTCGCCATACACGGTCGTAGAGCGTGGTGTTGGCATCGCCGGCCACGGCAAAGTAATTGGCTTGCTCCGGGAATGTACGAATGGCTTCCCGGAAACGACCCACATAGTCGGTGTAGAAGCTGAAATAGTAGTTGCGCTTGGTCAGATCGATGGACTGGAGCAAATACCGGGCTGAGGCGGTGATACCGTTGCCAGCCAGATTACCGATGTACATCAGTACGTTTTCTTTGCCGTTGTTGGGGTAGGGCAGAGGCTTCAGGTCAGAACTGCCCAGAATCAGGAAGTCACACAGCTTCTGAGATGCGTTGGCGCACTCGTACTTGCTGAATCGGGCGAGGAATGCCTCGTCATTGTAATTCTTCCCGGTGCGAAGCTCCTGCAAAAGCTCCTTGGGGGTACGAACCTGCGGGAAGGGCAGCTCGTCCATGGACATGTACATGCCCCGATCCCGGAGATACTCCTCTTTGTCGTAGGTAAACAGCACGATTTTTCGCCGGGAGCAGGCAAAATCGAAGAAAACGCTGGAGTAATCCGTGACCAGTGCATCAGCAGCGCTGAGGAAATCGTAGGTTTCGTACTCCTCCGGGAAGTTGCGGATGTGGGTGTATAGGGAGAAATCCACGTCCTTCTTGGCAATGGGATGCAGATTCATGTACAGGATCTCATCGTCCTGAAGCAGACCGTCGATCTGCGCCAGATATTCCTGCAGATCATGCTCGCTCTGACCGCCGGCATTCCGGGCAACACCTCGGTAGGTGGGCATGTAGGCATAGAGTTTCTTTCCCTGCAAGCCCAGATTTTCCGTGATTTCTGCCTTTCTGGCTTCGTTGAAGAATACCTCGTTGCGGGGGTAGCCTGCCATCACATACTGACCCCGGGCAATGTTGCTGAGCATATAGTCGTTGACCAGTGCATCCCGGGTGTGATCGTTGGGGAAGAGCATATAGTCAGCGCAAACAAAGTTCTTTTGGGTGTTGCCGATGGCATGGGCATCGTTGATGATGGTCTTGCCCAAGGTCTTGAGAGGGGTGCCGTGCCAGGTGTTCAGGTAGACCTGCCCTTCTTTCTTTATGAAAAAGGGGAGGAAAGTATTGTCGTTAATCAGATACTTGGCTGAGGACAGAATCCGGAAATATTCCTTGGATGCCAGCACCGTCAGTTTGATGTTTTTCAAACCGTAGAAGGCAATCATTTTCTCGAATTCAGGGATTCTGCTGGCGGTGACAGAGAGATACAGTCTGAAATCCCGGTACTTTTCGCTTTTGCTCAGGTATTTCAAAATGTAAAAGACGTTGCCGTTCATTTCCTTGCCGTGCTGGGACTCTATGAGGATGCAATTGTCATCCAAAGGGAGCTTATCATAATAGGAGATGTATTTCGCACGGGCCAACCACCATTTATCGCCCAGTTTGCGGATGATTTTACCGGTGTAAGTAATGGGGTTTGCCATTATTTCACTTCCTTCAGGTCGCCCTTGATTTGGGTGGTAGAAATGTCGGGAGTTCTGGGCAGGTAGACTACCTCGCAGTAGTCTTTCAGGAAATCGAACTTGCCTTCCCAGTCGTTACCCATAACGAAAGTGTCGATTTGATACTTCTGAACATCTGTGATCTTTTGTTCCCAATTTTCCTCGGGTACCACCAGGTCAACATAGCGGATGGCTTCTACCATGGCCTTGCGCTCTTCGTAGGTGAAGTAGCACTTTTTCTGCTTCTGGTTCCAGTTGAATTCATCGGTGGACACCACAACCACAAGGTAGTCGCCCAGGGCCTTTGCCCGGCGCAGGAGGTTGATGTGACCATAGTGGAGTAAATCGAAGGTACCGTAAGTAATGACTCTTTTCATAATGTTCTCCTTATTTATCTAGATGGGCCGCCAGAGTTTCGCAGGCGTGACCGGTATCGTAGGAACAAAAATGTTGAATATGTGCCGCTTTGCGGTTTACATAATCTAGCTCTTTGAAACTTGCGATGTTGTTTATTAGTCCCGGCAGGTCTGTACTGATAGGATAGGGCCATTGATCGGGCTCGATGAAGAAGGCACGATCGTCAGATTGATAGGATTCCAAGTCCGGTGCATAGACAAAGCAAGGCTTTCCCGTGAGCAGGAAATCCCACATGCAGGAGGAATAATCGGAGATCATCACATCTGCCGCCAAAATTAGCTCCTGCATATCTTCATATGCGGAAACATCCAGAATATCCATCCGGGAATCGTTTCGCACAAAATAATGCTGCCGCAGAGCAATCACCCATTCACCGCCAAAACGGGCGGAAAGGGTGTTTTTCAGGGTTTCGTAGTCCGGTTCCTCACCGGGGCCGAAGCCACCCTTGCGGAAGGTGGGAGCATAGAGCAGGATGTGCTGCTCCTGAGAAATTCCCAGCTTTTCTTTCACGTTTTTTCTAATTTCCGGGGCATTTTTGGCAAAAAGCACATCGTTTCTGGGAAGACCGCAGGGGAGGAAAACTTCCTTTGGGAAGCCAAAACCCTCGCTGGCGGTGTCGGTAAAGGCTCGACTGCCGGATACGAAAATATCTGGGCAGGGGTTATTCATTTTGTAAATCAGCTTTTGGATGGGGTTGGTGAATTCCAGACCGGCATACCCGATCTTTTTGTAGTTGATGGCACCGTGCCAGAGGTTTACATAACGCTGATTGCGACGCTTCAAAAACATGGGGTAAAACTCATCATTGGTAATGACAATGGACGCTCGCATCCGATAGCGGAAATGCATTCCGGAAACGGCTAAGGCAGCCCGGATCCCGTGCTGTTCCAGTAGCGACAAATCCTCATGAGATTTTACGATCCATAGTAGTTCATAGGGAGTATTTTCTTGTAAATACTTCGTGAAATACTTCAGGTTACAGCTAAAACCCCGCTGTTTCAGAGAATAAATAATGATGCGGTCTTTCTTTAGGGGGAGCCAAAACAGTAGGACTTGCACAGCCCAAATCGGCACCTTTACAGCGATCATAGCGACATTTTTCAAATAATCCTTAGCGGACCAAGTGTTAAGACGCTCTCTGCCCTGCAACAATACCACCCCCATAATATTTATCCTACCTATTATACAGCATTTGTGCATGATGCGCAACCCCGAAAATTGTAAATATAGTATTGCCTTTTGTCGATTTTAGCGGTAAAATACCAACATCATGCGAATTTGGAGGCCCCTATGTACCTGTATGAAACCCACTGCCATACCAATGCCTGCAGTCGCTGCGCCCACAGCACTCCGGAGGAGATGGTCAGAGCCTACAAGGCGATCGGTTTTGCCGGTATGGTACTGACTGATCATTTTATCCACGGCTACACCTGTGTGCCGGATGACCTGCCTTGGGAGAAACGGATGCGCTGCTACTACGATGCCTATCTCCGGGCAAAAGAAGCGGCAGAGGATTTCGATGTTATTTTCGGCCTGGAGCATGCCTACGGCGGCGGTCAGGAGGTGCTTTGTTATGGCATCGATTTGGACTTTTTGCTCCAAAATCCGGATATTCCGGAACTTTCCTTGCAGGAATTTGCAGACCGTGTCCATGCCTACGGCGGCATTCTCATCCAGGCGCACCCCTACCGCTACGGCGGCTGGGAGTTGGAGATTCCTACGGACATTGTGGATGGCATCGAGGTTTACAATGCCGGAAACCGCCCGGAGCAAAATGCCATGGCTATGGAAAAAGCCACCGAAAAAGAACAGATCCTTCTCTCCGGCGGCGATATTCACATTACTACCAACCCCCTCTTGGGCACCGCAGGCATTATTCTCCCTTACCGTGTCCATACTGCCCAGGAGCTGATCGAAGCACTGCGGAAAGGTGATCATAAATTGATCATGTAATTGACAAAAACGGCGGTTGCCGTTACAATATACCTATCTTATCTTTGAGGTGAATCCCATGGAACAAAAGCTTCGCACCGAAACCCTTTGCATTCAGGCCGGCTACAGCCCCGAAAGCGGCGAGCCCCGTCAGATCCCCATTATTCAGAGTACCACCTTCAAGTACGCTACCTCTGAACACATGGGCAAGCTGTTTGACCTGGAGGCTTCCGGTTATTTCTACTCCCGTCTGCAGAACCCCACCTGCGATATGGTGGCCGCTAAGATCGCCGCGCTGGAGGGTGGCTCTGCTGCCATGCTCACCGGCTCCGGTCAGGCTGCCAATTTCTACGCAGTGTTCAATATCGCCTCCTGTGGCGACCATGTGGTTGCCTGCTCTGCCATTTATGGCGGCACCTTCAATCTGTTCAACGTGACCATGCGCCGCATGGGCATCGACTTCACCTTTGTCAGCCCCGACTGCTCTGAAGAAGAGCTGAACGCCGCATTCAAGCCCAATACCAAGGCCGTGTTCGGCGAAACCATCGCCAACCCTGCCCTGAACGTGCTGGATATTGAGAAGTTTGCCAAGGCTGCGCACGACCACGGTGTCCCCCTGATCGTAGACAACACCTTCCCCACCCCCGTCAATTGCCGTCCCTTTGAGTGGGGCGCTGATATCGTCACCCACTCCACCACCAAGTATATGGACGGTCACGGTGTTGCGGTGGGCGGCTGCATCGTGGATAGCGGCAAGTTCGACTGGACTGCCCACGCCGATAAGTTCCCCGGTCTGTGCACCCCCGATGACAGCTACCACGGCGTTACCTACACCGAGCGTTTCGGTCTGGAGGGCGCATTCATCACCAAGTGTACTGCCCAGCTGATGCGTGACCTGGGCTCCGTCCAGTCCCCTCAGAGTGCGTACTATCTGAATCTAGGTCTGGAGAGCCTGCCCTTCCGTATGCGCCAGCACTGCGCCAACGCCGATGCCATCGCCCGTTTCCTGAAGAGCAATGAGAAGGTGGCATGGGTCAAGTACTGCGGTCTGGAAGGCGACAAGGACTATGAGCTTGCCCAGAAGTACCTGCCCAACGGCTCCTGCGGCGTCATTTCCTTCGGCCTGGTGGGTGGACGGAAGGCTGCTGAGGTGTTCATGAAGAACATGAAGTTGGGCTCCATCGAAACCCACGTGGCAGACTCCCGTACCTGCTGTCTGCACCCGGCCAGCGCTACCCATCGTCAGATGACCGACGAGCAGTTGGAGGCTGCCGGTGTTGGTGCTGACCTGATCCGCCTGAGCTGCGGTCTGGAAAATGTGGAAGACCTCATTGCCGACCTGAAGCAGGCTATCGAAAAAGTGTAAAAGATAAGAGCCGCTGCGATGCAGCGGCTCTTAGTTTTTAGCGAATGACCCGGATGCGCAGGACACCGTCGATGAGCTTCAAATGCTCCACAGCGGCATCGGACACATGGGTATCGATATCCAAAATGGTGTAAGCGTAGTCACCCTTACTGCGGTTCATCATGTCGGAGATGTTGATGTTCTCCGCCGCAACGGTAGAAGTAAACCGGCTCAGCAGGTTGGGGATGTTCCGGTGCAGGATGGTGATACGGGCGGCCTTGGTGCATACACCCATATCGCAGGTGGGGAAGTTGACGGAGTTGACGATGTTACCGTTCTCTAAGTAGTTCATCACCTGCTTGACAGCCATCTTGGCGCAGTTGTCCTCGGATTCCTCGGTGGAAGCGCCCAGGTGAGGAATGGCGATGACACCTTCCATTTTGGCGGTGCGGTCGTTGGGGAAGTCGGTGATGTAGCGCTTGACCTTGCCGGACTTCAGAGCGGCCTCGATGGCATCGTCGTCCACCAGAGCGTCACGGGCGAAGTTCAAGATAATCACGCCATCCTTCATCATAGCGATGGTTTCGTCGTTGATCATGCCACGGGTGTCGTCCAACAGGGGGACGTGGACAGAAATAATGTCGCAGGTGGAGAAAATATCCTCCCGGTTCTTCACATGGATGATGTTGCTGTCCAGACGCCATGCGGCATCAACGGAAATGAAGGGGTCACAGCCGTAGACCTCCATGCCCAGTTTGATGGCATTGTTGGCCAGAGGGCCGCCGATGGCACCCAGACCAATCACGCCCAGCTTCTTGCCCTTGATCTCGCTGCCGGCAAACTTGGACTTGCCCTTTTCCACCTTCTTGGCAACATCGCCTTCGTCCTGGATGGACTTAACCCATTCGATGCCGCCGACGACATCACGGCTGCCCAGCAGCATACCGCACATAGCCAATTCCACAACGCCGTTGGCATTGGCACCGGGGGTGTTGAACACCACAATACCCTGATCAGCGCACTTGTTCAGGGGAATGTTATTGACGCCGGCACCGGCACGGGCCACAGCCAGCAGGTTGGAGGGCAGCTCCAGATCGTGCATCTGGGCGCTACGCACCATGACAGCTTCTGCATCGGCAATGTTGTCTACCTTCTGATAATCCTCCGTCCACAGAGCAGTGCCCTTGGGGGAGATGGGGTTGAGATAATGAATGTTACGCATGGGATCGTTTCTTCCTTTCAGAGTCTTGCCCTGTCGGCGAAGGAAATGCATTCGTCCGCTCCGGGCGTTCATGTGATGGGGTGATTATATACCATTTCCACAAAAAAGGCAACCCCTTTTTGTGCTGAAACACAGAAAATATTCTTCCGGTGGAGAAAAATGTCCGCCGTAGCCGGAAAAATGCAGTTTTAGGGCTTTATTTTCCGGAAGAAAGGGTGTATAATGGCTACAAACGTTTCTGAGGAGGATATTATGAAATACGGATTTATCGGCTGTGGCAATATGGGCGGTGCGCTTGCCAGGGCTTTACGGAAAACCACCGGGGAAATTCTCATTTCCGATCCCTCGCCCATGGCAGCAGATTTTGCTGCAGAGCTGGGCTGCGGGCTGGGCAGCAATGCGGAGGCTGCAAGCTGTGACCGGCTGTTTTTGGCGGTGAAGCCCCATATCGTCAAGGCAGTGCTGACGGATCTGAAGAACGTTCTGGCGGAAAAGAAGCCTTTGATCATTTCTATGGCCGCCGGTGTGACCATCGGCCAGCTGGAGCAGTGGGCAGGTACCGATTTGCCCATCATCCGCATCATGCCCAACACTCCCGCGGCGGTGGGTATGGGTATGATTACCTATGATACCAACGGTCTGGTGAGTGAGGATGCGCTGGCGGACTTCTTAAATGATATGCGCTGCGCGGGACAGTTTGACCGACTCAGCGAAAAGCTGATGGACGTGGCAACTGCCGTTGCCGGTTGCGGCCCTGCTTATATGTACATGATGATCGAGGCCATGGCTGATGGTGCTGTTGCCTGCGGTCTGCCCCGGGACAAGGCGATGCGCTATGCGGCGGCTACTATGGCCGGTGCGGCACAGATGGTTCTGCAGAGCGGCATCCATCCCGGCGCCCTGAAGGATGCGGTGTGTTCTCCTGGCGGCAGTACCATCGCCGGTGTTCGGACTTTGGAGGAGCACGGTTTCCGCGGTGCGGTAATCGACTGCATCACCGATGCCTACGCCCGTACCCAAGAATTGGGTAAATAAAAAATAATACCCCCTCCATCGGAGGGGGTATTGTCATTCAGTACCTTGTAAATCCAAAAGCTCAAGAACCTGCTGGCCACGGAAGGTCAGCGCCATGCTTCCCCGGATAGGATAGGCGGCGTAGCGGGATAGGTCGGTATTGGCAAGAGGACGGTCAAAATCCAGAGAAATCAGCCCCTTTTTCTCAAGGCATTGGAGAATCAGGGAGTATTCCTCCGGACTGTGGGCATCGGCTTCCAGGTAAACGGGGGCAGGGTCTGCCGCCGCTCGGGCAATGGGCAGAAAGGGGATCTGGGCAAGGGTGTCCAGAATTTCCAGCTCCCCCGGGGTCAAGGTCAGGGAGCGGTCACAGCCGCCGCAATTTTTGCAATCGTGCATGGTGGCACCTCCGTTCGTTTTTTGCATCATAGCAAGGAATCCGCCCTGCGTCAAGGTTGATTTCTTCTCAAAATAAGATATACTAAATATAGAGTAATATACGTTAGAGGAGTAATATATGATTTCCAGAGAGATATGTGAGAAGGTTTTGCAAAAGGCGCTGTCTACCGGCGGCGATTTTGCAGAGCTGTTTGTGGAGCGCACAGTGAATCACAACATCCACATGGTCAAAAGTCAGGTGGATTCTATCAGCGACAAGGTGATTTCCGGTGCCGCGGTGCGGGTGTACAAGGGCCTGCGAAGCGTCATGACCACTACCATCGATAAAAGCCCCGAGGGACTTTTGCGCTGTGCGGAAAAGGCAGCAGAAGCGCTGGGGCAGGGAAATGTGGCGATGCAGATCGTTCTGCGCCAGACCCCGGTGATCGACCTGCATCCGTGTTCCGTGGATCCCCGGCAGGTTGGCAACCGGGAGAAGATCGACCTGCTGAAAGCCGGCTATTTTGCTGCCGCAGAGTACCATGAGGCGGTGCGGCAGGTCACTGGCAATTTTTCCGACGTAGACAAAAACATCCTCATCGCCAATTCCGAGGGGCTTTATACACAAGATCGCACTGTCCGTACCCGGCTGGCCATCAGTGCGGTGGCAGAGGTAAACGGGCAGACCCAGACCGGTGGACATGATGCCGGTCGCCGCATGGGATTGGAGATGTTCGATACCATCGATCCTAAACAAATCGGCCGGGAGGCGGCACGGAAGGCGGTGACCATGGCCGGTGCGGATTACTGTCCTGCCATGGTGATGCCGGTAGCCATTGAAAAGGGTTTCGGCGGCGTGATCTTCCACGAGGCCTGCGGACATTCTCTGGAGGCGGCCTTCGTAGCCTACGGGCGCAGTCAGTTTATCGACAAATTGGGCCAGCAAATCGCCAATCCCAAGCTCACCGCCATCGATGACGGCACCATCCCCAACGCTTGGGGCTCCATGAATACCGACGACGAGGGCAATCCTGCGAAGAAGAATGTGCTGATCGAAAAGGGGATCCTGCGTTCTTACATGATCGACCGGTTCAACGGTCGGCGTATGGGTATGCCCTCTACCGGCAACGCCCGGCGGCAGAGCTATTCCCACACCCCCACCGCCCGGATGACCAACACCTACATCGCTCCCGGCGAGGATCGGAACGAGGACATCATCGGCTCCATCGAATATGGTCTTTACGCTAAGGAAATGGGCGGCGGAAGCGTCAATCCGGTGACCGGCGAGTTTAATTTTGCCGTCAGCGAGGGCTATTTGATCCGCAACGGACAAATTTGTGAGCCGGTGCGGGGAGCAAGTCTTGTGGGCAAGGGCTCGGAGGTTCTGCACAAGATCGACATGGTTGGCACAGAGCTGGCGTTAGGGCAGGGCATCTGTGGTGCATCCAGCGGCCATATTCCCACCAATGTGGGACAGCCCCTGATCCGGGTGTCCTCCATCACCGTGGGCGGAAGATAAGGAGAGAATATGGATTTTGTGGAATTTAAGAAAATCGTCATCGCCCAATGTGAGGCGTTGGGGATCGAAGAATATGAGCTGTATTACGAATCGGAAGAATCCACCACGGTGGGGGTATTCCAGCAGGAAATTAACCAATTCACCGGCTCTGTGGAGGGCGGTGTGTGTTTTCGGTGTATTTCCAATGGTAAAATGGGGTATGCATCCACCGAGGAGCTAAGTGCCGAGCAGGCGGAAAGTATTGTTTGTCATGCCGTAGAAAACGCCGCGTATCTGGAGTCGGAAGAGGCGGTGTTTTTGGGTGAGGGGGGACAAACCTACTTGCCGGTAGAGCCAGCTATCTACCCCGTGCCGGAAACCTCCCAACTGATCGATACCGCCTTGGCGGCGCAAAAGACGCTGTACAGCCTGAGTGACGCTGTGGCGGATGGCAGTACCACCCGGGCGTTTGCCATGCGTGGAGCCTTGGCAATTTGCAATTCCCGGGGATTGGACTTGAGTTATGTAAACCAACTGTCCGGAATCACCATCTCCGCCATGATCCAAGTGGATGGGGAGAAAGTATCCGATGCCCAGATTCGACTGGGGGACCTGACTCGGATCGACTATCGGGCGCAAGGACAAAAGGCGATTGAGGAAGCCACCGCCAAGCTGGGGGGCAAAACACCGGATACCGGAATTTACCCGGTGGTGTTTAGCCCTGAGGCCATGGCTAGCCTGCTGGAAACCTTTTCTTCCGTGTTTTCTGCGGAGCGCACCCAAAAGGGACTGTCCGCTTTGGCAGGCAAAGAAGGGGAACGGATCGGTGCGGAATGTGTCACCATTGTGGACGATCCCATGCACCCGGAGAATCTCTTCCGCAGGAATTTTGACAGCGAGGGAAGTCCGGCGTATCGGAAGAATGTGATGGAAAATGGCATTTTGAAGACTCTTTTGCATAATCTGAAAACCGCCAACACCGCCGGTGTGAAGACTACCGGCAATGCTTCCAAGGCCGGTTACGCCGGTACCGTATCCGTTCAGCCCTACACCATGTATATCGCATCGGGGGAGGCTACCGAGGCGGAACTGCTGGCGCAGGCAGGGGAGGGTGTCTATATTGACTTCCTCACGGGACTTCATGCCGGTGCCAATGCCGTGACCGGGGATTTTTCCCTGCAAAGTGGTGGCTATCGCATTGAAAACGGCAGTCTGGCGGAGAGGATCAGTGCCTTCACTGTGGCGGGGAATTTCTATGATTTGCTGAAAAAGATCCTCGCTGTTGCCGACAATATGATCCTCCCGGCACCGGTGGGGAAGACCACTTTCGGTGCTCCCTCGGTGCTGGTGGATGGGCTGAGCATTGCGGGAAAATGATCTGGTAAGAAAATAATACAATGATTGCTATGTTGTGGCGTAATGCACAAAAAAACTCCCTAAAAAGGTGAAAAATTTAAAGAAAAACGCAAGAGATGCTTGCGTTTTTCTTTTTTGTGTGCTAAAATGTGTGTGAATGTTTGCTTTTTCTGCTAAAGTGGGCAGAGAAAAGGAAAAAAGGAGGAAAAAGGAATGCTGAAAAAGATCTTAGCGATGCTTTTGTGCCTTGCTATGGTGATGTCTTTTGTTCCCGTGGCGTACGCCGCTGAAGAGCAGAGCATTACCCTCAGCGGGGACGATGCACTGAATTCCGACTATATCCATTATGAGAAGGAGCCGCAGATCAGTAGACCTTCTGCGCCCTTTGAGGATGGGGTTGCCCCGGTGATCCCCGACCCGGAGGAATGCTCTTGCGATGCAGGGGATGCGGTCCTGACGCACCACGCAGACAACTGCCTGCGCAAGTGCTACTACAAGGATCTGTGCGCCCTGAACTACGAAGAGATCTTCGTGCTGTGGCGTGAGATTCCGGATGATGTCCGGGAGTACATGCTGCTGTGCCTGGAGAAGGATTACCCCGAAAAGCTGCAGGAAATGCAGGAAATGTGGGATAGCAGCGCAAATGGCGAAGCCGATTTCACCGGCACCGCTTCTTTGACTGTGGACGGCACAACCGTTACCACCGAAGGCGTACCTCAGGGTAGTCAGCTGACTGTGGAGGATGCCTCCGATGCCATGCAGGCTGTGGTGGACAATGTGGCGGCTGAGAATAGCAAGTTTAACGACGTTGTGTTCAGCTACGACATTTCCGTGCAGGACTCCGATGGCGAGGATTGGCAGCCTGAGAATAGCTTTGTGGATGTGAAGCTGGAGTTGGCGGAGCTGAATCTGCCCAAATGGACCCGTCTTGCTATCGTTCACGTGGATGACGAGGGAAATTCCCACATCATCGATGCCATGGTTGGGGAGGATGGCTCCATTACGTTTACGACTAATGGCTTTTCCACCTTTGCGGGCTTCACCGTGGACTTTGAGTACGGCGCCTATTTCCACTCCATTTCCGGCATGACGGATATCCTGCTGTCTGACTTGTTTAATGAACTGCAGATGCCTCTGGATGCCAAGAATGTTACCAACGTGACCTTCACCGATTATGACCTGATCTCCGTGGAGCAGGTGGAAAATGACTGGTTGCTGACCTCTCTCAAGGCGTTCAACACCTATGAGGAATTGACCATCACTATGGATACTGGCGTTCGCTATACCGTTCAGGTTACAGACGCAAATGATTACGAGATTGGCGGCAACGATAAGACACCTGATATCAGTATCGGTGCGGGAAGCGGTAACTTTTATGATGATGACGATAACCAGGCGGTTTCCTGGTATGGCACCCGAAATAGTGTAACCAATAACGGCACTACCTATGCCGGCGGTTATGCGTTTACCAATTTCGAATCCAAAAAAACGTACAATAAGGCTGATGGCTGGGATTTTGATACCAAAATTTATATCTCAGGTGCGGGTACATTTAGAATTAACCTGCTCGACCGTAAAGCTTCCAAGGATGCGTCTGAAACCAGAGTGGACTACGATCTCAAGGGCATCCATGTCATGAATGGTGCAAAGCTGCGCGTGGTGGTCATGAGTGAAAGAAAAAATGATGACGGAACAACGGATAAAGCCTTTGCAAGTAAGAGAACACATGCCGTTCTCCGGTCGCACGCGGGACAGAATACCCCGCTGATTTATGTGGAAAACGGCAGCCTGTCTTTGGAAGGCAGATCCGAGGTCAAGCTGACACTGAATGGCCAGTTGAATAACGGATATACGCAGCCCCTTGTTTCCTTGGGGCAGTATTGTACCGGTTTTGAAGCAACCTATTGTAATTTCGAGAATACCACCGGCGGTGGTATTCAGATCAAGAGCAATAAGTGCGTAACCTTCAATGTGAATCATTGCCACTTCGGTATGTCCGTCACCAATACCGGCCGTGGCGGTGCTATCTACATGGAAGAGGCCGCTGCTGACAAGCATTATTCCCGGGTTAATAATTTTACCATTAGCAATACCTCGTTCTCGGGCAACAAATCAAAGGGTATCGGTGGCGCAATAGCGCTGTTTGGCAAGGTGTACAATGGCAAGATCGAAAATTGTACCTTTACCAATACTGGCGATGCCAACTGTACCGACGGTGGCGCTATTGGCATTGGTGCATCGGTGGGTATGATGGATATCATCGGCTGTACCTTTACAAACTGCCAAACCATTGGTGACGGCGGTGCTATCTGGGTTCGTACCGTGAGTATGAGCAGTGTGGATAACAGCGATTCCACAACCAAGTATATGGGTAGCTATTCCCGTGTGAATAAACTGAACCTCAGCGGCTGTACCTTTAGCCAATGCAAAACCCTGGATGGCGATTTGGACACCACCGCAAATAAGCAGTTGGATAATAGCAGCGGCGGTGCTCTTGCGCTGTTTGGCCAGATTGCCGAGATTGTCATCAATGACTGTGACTTCACCGATTGCCAGGTCACCGGTGAGATCGTAAACACCGGCGGCGGTGCAATCGCCCTTGGTTACTATAACCTGCCTGATAACTTTGAACACACCAGCACCGCCAATGGTCAAGCGCATTACTACTGGACCGACAGAATGGTCTGGAATGAGAATGACTACAACGGCGATGGCAAGAACGATAGCAAAGACGACTTGAACGGTGACGGCGTTGTGGATACCAATGATGAATATGGCTGCAAGCGCCGTGGTACTACCCATGTCTGGAATGGTACGGACGATAACGGCAAACCCACCAGTACCGAAAGAACAACGATTGGTAATGTTACCATCACCGGTAACTGCCAATTTAAAAACTGCACAGGCGGTTATCTGGGCGGCGGTATCCTGGTTCGTACTGGAACCTGCATTCAGAGTCTGGATGTAGATCATGCGACATTTGATGCCTGTAAGACCAATGTCCAGGGTTCTGCAATTATGTTCAATAACTGTATTGTAGATACAGCGAACTTCACCGACTGCACCATCCAGAACTGTGCTTACCTGCCCAACATTGTCGGCGAATCTGAAGGCGGCACATTCCGTACGGTCGGTAACACCACTTCCATCGTGACCCTTACCCGCTGTACTTTTACCAATAACGAGAGTAGAAGCTCCGGTGGCGGTGTCTACTGGAATGCGGCGAACGTGCGCGTGTCCCCCAATACCCAAAAAGAGATTGATGCTAAGATCGCCATCAATAATTGTACCTTCACCGGCAACAAGGCGATGGATGGCCATGGCGGCGGTATCTTCTGCGAAGCCATCATGACGGTTACAGGTTGTAAGGTGTATAATAACTCCGCAACGAATTTGGGCGGTGGCATCGCCATGGTTGTTTATGCCAACGATGCTCGTATGATGAAGGATGGCGACAAGACCCATCTGATGCTTGACCCCACAACGGAGGTCATGAATAATACGGCCAAAAATGGCGGCGGCGTTGCTCTGAGAGCTAACGCAACTCCTGCTATGGCCAATGACTCCAACTTCGCTCACACGGTTCAGTTCCAGCTGAACGGCGCGTCTATCCATGACAACACTGCAACGGAATGCGGCGGCGGCGTGTATTTCCGGGCGCAGACCCATGTGGATGCCGGTGATCAGGCGGAGGTCGACCGCTTCACTAAGCTGATCACCATTGATAACGGTAAGATCTACAACAACCACGCCCAAAATGGCGGCGGTATCGGTATGGAGTCCCGTGAAAACACCACCATCGAAATCTCTGAGGGTGAAATTTACGGCAATACCGCAATCAGAGCCGGCGGCGGTGTATACCTGTCCGGTTTGAATGCGGAGTGTTCCATCACCGGTGGTGTCATCGGTGGTAGCGCGGACAAGGCAAATCTGGCTACTTGGGGTGGCGGTGTTGCTATTACCGGCGGCTCCTCCATTACCATGACCCCCGGCGTTGATGCTGAGGGCAACGAAACCTTCGGCGTTATTTCCTACAACAGCGTAAGCAATAGAACGCAAGGTACCAACAGCGCCAACAATTACCCCCAGGGCGGCGGCGTTTGGCTGGATCATACCCAAAATGAAACCGATGTCCCCAACAGCATCACCATTGAGAACGGTGTTATCGAGCACAATGCTACCCCCGGCGGCAACAGCGCCAACGGCGGCGGTGTTTTCGTCGGTCAGTACAATACGTGTATCATCACCGGTGGCTCCATCACCAACAACACTGCAAGCTCGGCTTGGGGTGGTGGCATCTTCATCTACAACTATGGTTTTGCCAATGTTTCCGGTGGTGAGATCTCCCAGAACACGGCTGGCGCAGGTGGTGCAATCTGTCTGCAGGGTAGCCTGGCTACCATTCAGGTTTCCGATGGTGTGATCAGCGGTAACACGGCTACGGATACCGGCGGTGCTGTTTACGCCTACAACGGCGCCTTTATTCGGGTGACCGGCGGTGAGATGACCGGCAATAAGACCAGCAATAGCAACAGCCACGGCGGTGCAATTGCTCTGCACTCCTCCACCGGCGAAATTCACGACGGTCTGATTCAGGGCAACAGTGCTACCAATGGCGGCGGCGTTTCTGTTACGAACGGCGCACTGTTCACTATGAATGGTGGTACCATTCAGTCCAACAACGCTACCAACGGCGGCGGTGTTTATACACTGTCGGCTAATACGGTCGTAGCGATCCACAGCGGTCTGATCAGCAAAAATACGGCCACCAGCGCTGGCGGTGGCGTGTACGTCAACGGAGCAACGGTTGTCATCGATAACCCTGATGCCACCAGCAGCGGCGGTACTGTCAGCGAAAATACTGCGGCCAACGGCGGCGGTGTCTATGTTATCAATGGCGGTGACCTGACTGTTGACGAAGGCTACATTATTAAGAATAAAGCTACCGGCACCTCCTCTGCTACCACGGCTAAGACTGATGTAAACAGCCTGAAGGGCGTTGGCGGCGGCGTGTTCATTGCCAACGGTGCCAGCAGCTCCGATCCCAGTACCTTTACCCTGACCGGCGAGAATATCGCGATCTATGAGAACCTGGCTGATTTTGCTGCAGATGACGTGTACGCCAACGGCAGCAACACCAAGCTGAATGTGCCTCTGGTCATTGATATGAACCTGGCCGGCTACGGCTCCAAGGCTGAGGGTTGGTTCGAGGATTATGCAACCAAGGACAGCAAGTATTCCGAAGGCTTGAAGCAGGGTAATGCATCCAACGTCAAGCGTTACCGCAATACCACCAGCGATCTGTCTGCCCGTGCCGAGATCGGCACCAACAGCAGCGGCCTGCTGGCCAATACCGCAAACGTGTACGTCTGTATGACACTGGGTATGACCGGCGCCGTTTCTGACGTGATCGTGTTCGACTTCGGTATCCCTGTGGATATCGATGTCATGGGTAATGATATTACCATCAAGCCGAATAACTCTACCATCGCGGGTCTTAGCTTCAGCGCCCCCACGCTGGATGCTGGCAAGACCTATAGCTCCAATCTCAGCGCCGGCTTTGTCAAGGTGCTGACTGATCCTGCTGGGCGTTACGCCATTAAGGCTAACGATGCCAATGTTCTGTTTATGCTGCTGAACATGACGCTGAATGAGCCGGTCACGGTCTACTACGCAGTTGAGTACAAGGTCGGTAGCACCTCACGGTACTACTACAGCACCTTGACCATTATCCCTGCAACCACCATCTACTACGAGGATAACTTCGCGGAGTTCTCTAAGGGTGAAGAGAAGCCTGAAGTGGCGGATAATCTCATTCCCGTGATGGTGCATGTTCCCTCCGATTGGACGAATGTGAGCCTGTATGCTTGGTACAAAGAGGGCGGCAAGGATGTGCCGGTTGCCGAATGGCCCGGAACTCTTATGCAGAACACTGAGGCTGAAGATTGGTACATCACCTATATTCCCAACAATTGCGTTGGCATTATCGCGAACAATGGCAATAATGGTAAGCAGACTGTGGATGTGACCATTGAGAAGGGGAAACCCGGCGTATGGCTGGATGTTAGCGTCAACATGACCAGCGGTAAGTACCGCATCCATAGCCTGACATATGATAATGCTCTGCCCACACCTCCTGCCTCTACCAGTTCTGATAAGGTGCCTGTGATCATCAAGGTGCCCAGCGGCTGGACGAATGTAAAACTTCATTCTTGGATTCCCAACGGCGAAGGCACTACCTGGCCGGGTGATTCCATGACCTCTCTCGGCAATGGTTGGTACTATTGTTATGTGAAATCAACTCGTACAAATTTGGTTGTAAATAATAACGGTGGTGCACAGACCACTGATATTACTGGTTTGAAGCTGACAAACAGCGGTACTTGGATCATTATCAGCGAATCCACAAGTAACGGCAAGCACCCGGTGGTGAATCCGATCATCACCGACCCGACTCTGCCGGATGTCCCCGAAACCTATACCATCCATGTGAAGGTTCCCTCCACCTGGAGCGGCGGTTACATTTGGGCTTGGGGTGTTATCGATGCTTCCCAGAAGTTCCCCGGCGAGGCATTGATCTCCGAGGGTAACGGCTGGTATAAGGCGAAGGTTCCCGTATTTGCAAAGAGCTTCCTGTTCGCCAAGAGCACGGCCACCAATGCCGACCAGAGTATGGATATTCTGGGTACCGGTCTCGAGCAGTGGATCGTACTGGATGGTACAAAGGTCGATGGCAAGCTGACTGCTCAGGAGTACAACTTCCCCCCCGATAGCTACCCCACTGTGGATGGCTGGATCCGGGAGGGTGTCACCTCCGGTGTAACCCAGGACGGCAAGCGTCCCGGTGTGAACCCCGATGATGTGTATGGCTTCGATAACAGTTACAACGGTATGACCACCTATTCCTACGGCTCTGCCATGAAGACCACTGTCAGTCAGGGTAACTTCGCTACTGTGAAGTTCTCCTTCTGGGGTACCGGCTTCGATGTGATCAGTATGACCAGCAATGAAACCGGCACCATTGTGGTAAGAGTCACCGATGCTGACGGCAACTCCATCGGCAACTATCTGGTGGACACCTACTACGGCTACACCTACAACAATGGCAAGTGGGAAGTCAACACCAATGCAGCCAACGCTTTGTATCAGATTCCCGTGATCAAGCGGGATCTGGGAACCTATGGCTACTACAATGTTGAGATCGTTGCTTCCTATGGTGCGCTGTTCAATCACCAGAATGATGACAGCTATGACTTCTATCTGGATGCGATTCGCATCTACAATCCTGTGGGAGACGACAGCGCTGATGATGCTTACATCGCAGATAACGAGTACAAGCCCGTCTATCAGGAGATCCGCGACAAGCTGATCGATGCCGGCGCATTCGGTTCTATCACTGGTGATGAGCCTGTTTCCGGTGCCGTGTACATTGATGGCAGCAGCAACGGTAAGGTTGCCGACTACAAAAAGTTCGGTCCCAACAACGAGGTTTACCTGCAGGATGGTCAGGCAATCGTATTTGATCTGCTAGGCGAGAATCTGGGCAGCGCACAGATCGGCATGAAGAGCAACGGAAGTGCTCGTGTCACGGTGTATGGCCTGGATGCGGAAGGCGTAAAGACTGTTGTCTTTGAGAACAAGCAAATCAACACGGCTACTGAGTTGTATTATGCTATCACTTCTCTCGTTGGCAAGACTGTGGTCATTAAGAATGCGGGCGGCGGCATCCTTGCCCTGACCAGCCTCAAGACCACTGCGGCAGTGGCCGGCGCTACCGATGTGGAAGGCGGCGAGATGGTCATTAGCCTGTCCGGTGTCAATATGGCTATTGCTTCCCTGGAAGGCGAGAAGGATCCTCTGGAGGGTGACGGTGTCATCGCACCTGAGTCCGCAACTCTGACCTTTGAGGATGAGATCCTGCTGAACATTCACTTCCAGCTGAATGGTCTGGAAGCAGACCTGAACGATCTGGGCCTGATGATCTACACTGCCGATGGCAACACGGTTCTGGATAACATTTCCGGTGCTACCGTCGTAGATGGCAGTTATGTGGTCACCACCAAGCCCATCGCTGCCAAGAACCTGGGTGACACCGTTTACTTCCGTGTCTACGCC